>CAZCNZ010000177.1:0-6347 GCA_964500245.1 uncultured Thermoplasmatales archaeon
CCACTCATTAAGAGTTCGTCGTGCTGGCCGAGCCCGTGAGCATGGACGTGCCCACGGACGCCGCGGGCTGGCGAGAGCGGGCTCATGCCTTCGCCCAAGGACAGGTGCTTCCGCTGGCGGAGCGCCTGGACCGGGAGGACCGGGTTCCCGACGAACTGCTCCAGGGACTCGTCGGGCAGCGCTTCTTCGGACTGGGGATCCCGCCGAAGTGGGACGGGTCGGGGGGAGACGCCCGGTCGACCGTGGCGGTCCTCGAAGAACTGTCGCGCGCGAGCGCGGCGATCGGGGTCCTTGTCGCGGTCCACCTCTCGGTCTGCTCGATGCCGATCCTGACCTGGGGCACCGACCGACAGCGGGAGCAGTTCCTGCGGCCCTTGGCGCGTGGAGAGCGAATCGGTGCGTTCGCGTTGACCGAACCGAATGCCGGCTCCGACCCGGCAAGCCTTCGGACCCGTTACGTGAAGGACGCGGACGGGTTCCTTCTTCGCGGCACGAAGACGTTCATCTCGAACGCCGTGAGCGCCGGAGTGGTGCTCGTCTTCGCCACGTCCGACCCCTCGCTCGGGAGCAAGGGGATCGCGGCGTTCATCGTTCCTCCGGGGACCCCGGGCTTCTCGGTGGCCCAACGGTTCGACAAGCTGGGCATGCGCGGGAGCGAAACCGCCGAAATCGTGCTCCAGGACGTGCGACTCCCCGGCGACGCGATTCTCGGTAAGGAAGGGGAGGGGTTGCACGTGGCCCTCGGAGCGCTCCAGGGCGGCCGCGTGGGGATCGCGAGCTGCGCCCTGGGCGTCGCAGAAGCCGCTTTCGCCGAACTCGTCCGGTTGGTCTCGGCCGAGGATGCGGACTGGAAGCGGTCGCTCGTCGCGCGAGCGTTCGCGGACCTCGCCTCGGCACGCGCGCTCGTCGCCCGGGCCGCGGAGGCGAAGGATGCGGGTGCTCCGTACGAGATCGACGCCTCCGTAGCCAAGCTCGTCGCGTCCCGGGCCGCGGTCGGGATCGCTTCGACGGCGGTCGACGTAGCGGGGCGGGAAGGTGTACAGGCCGGGGCGGTCGCGGAGCGGTTGCTCCGGGACGCTCGGGTCTTTCCCATCGTCGAAGGAACGACGGAGATTCAGGAACTGATCCTCGCTCGAAGCCTGCTCTCCTCCTCCACCGGACGAAACCCTTTGTAGCGACCTCGGCTCCGACCTCTCGTGCCTCCCCGGAGCCACCGAAGCCCTTCCCGCCACACCGGAGAAGAACGGCCGGCCGAATCGGTGCCGATCGGGGAGACCGCCCTCGACCCCGCTTGGAAAAAGATCCTCGTCGCCGACGGAATCACGTCGCTCTATCCTCCCCAAGCAGAATCGGTCGACCCGGTCCTGGCGGGGAAGAGCCTACTGCTGGCCTGCCCGACGGCGAGCGGGAAGTCGCTCGTCGCCTACCTCGCGTTGTTACGCGCCGTGCGCGAAGGTCGCACCGGGCTCTATCTCGTGCCGCTGCGCGCGCTCGCGCACGAGAAGGTGGAGGAACTCGAGAAGTTCGAGGAACTCGGGCTCAAGGTCGGGATCTCGATCGGGGACTTCGACCTGCCGGCCGAGAAACTCGAGAAGCTCGACGTGCTGGTCGCCACCAGCGAGAAGGCCGACGGGCTCCTGCGACGCGGAAGCCCGTGGCTCGACCGGCTCGGTGTGGTCGTCGCGGACGAGGTTCACCTCCTGCGCGACCCCGAGCGCGGCCCCACGCTCGAGATCAGCCTCACGCGTCTGCGACGGCGGTACCCGGACCTCCAGATCGTGGCCCTATCGGCCACGGTGAGCAATTCCGAGGAGGTCGCGAAGTGGCTGGATGCGGAGCATATCACCTCGGGCTTCCGGCCCGTGCCGCTCAAGCTCGGGGTCTACTACGATGGCCGGATCACCTTCACCGACCTCACCGTCCGGGACATCCCGCCTCCGGGGGAAGCGGTGCCCCGCCTCGTCCGCACGGTGGTCCAGGATGGGGGTCAGGCGCTCATCTTCGTCAACAGCCGCAAGGCGAGCGAACAGCTCGCGAGACGCTGATCCCGACCGTGCGGGGCCTGCTCTCCCCGGAGGAACGAACGCGCGCCAAGGCGGCGGCCGCCGAGCTGGGCGCCGTCTCGGACGAGGAGACCGAGGGTATCCGTCGGCTGAGCGGCCTTCTGCCGAACGGGGTCGCGTTCCACAATGCCTCGCTCACCAACCCCGAGCGACGGGTCGTGGAACACGCGTTCCGGGACCGGGCGCTCAAAGCGCTCGTCGCTACGCCGACGCTCGCCGCCGGCATCAACCTCCCCGCCCGCCGCGTGATCGTTCGCGATACGAGCCGCTACGACGACCGCCTCGGCCTTCAGGCTCCGATCCCCGCATTGGAGGTCCAGCAGATGCTGGGTCGTGCGGGTCGCCCCCGGTTCGACCCGGTCGGCGAGGCGCTCCTCCTGGCCCGGACACCGGAGGACGAGGACCGATTGCTCGACCGGTACCTCTCCGCGCCTCCCGAACCGATCCAGAGCCGCCTCGCCGCCGAGCCCGCCCTCCGGATGCATCTGCTCGCCCTTGTCGCGAGCGGGGCGGTCTCGAGCGAGGGCGAACTTCAGGGGTTCTTCGGCGCGACGTTCTACGGCCAGACCCTGCCGCTGTTCGAGCTTCACGAGAAGATCGCCTCCGTTCGGCGGTTCCTCGAACGGAACGAGCTGCTCGTCCCCGGGGAGGCGCTGCGGGCGACCGGGTTCGGGGAGCTCACGAGCGAGCTCTACCTCGACCCGTTGAGCGCGATCGTCCTAAGGGACGTTCTCACCCGGGCGCCGATCGGCGTCGGCATCTTTCCCCTGCTCTCGGCGGTCGCGGCCGTCCCCGACCTTCCTCCGCTCTTCCTCCGACGGGGGGAGGAGGCGGACCTTCTCGCCCGCTATACCGACGAGGCGGAGGAACTCCTCGTGCGCCCCGAGGAACCCCCGCTCGACCTCGACCTCGAGTCGTTCCTCTCCACCCTCAAGACGGCGTCGGTCCTCGAGGCCTGGGTGGGCGAAGAGCCGATCGTCGAGATCACTCAGCGGTTCGGGATCGGCGCCGGGGACCTCCGTTCCAAGGTCGAGGACGCCGATTGGCTCCTCTATGCGGCCGGGCGCCTCGCACGCGTGTTCCAGCGCCGGGTGGGTCGTGCGGTGGATGACCTATCGTTCCGAGTTCGCTACGGCGTGCGCGAAGAGCTCCTCGACCTCGTCCGCCTCCGGGGAATCGGGCGGGTGCGGGCCCGACAACTCTACCGGGCGGGCTACCCCGACCGCGAGGCGCTGCGGAACGCACCAATCGACCGGATCGAGCAAGCGCTTCGGTCCCGACGCCTAGCGGAGATGGTGGCGAGCCAGCTCAGGGTTCGTCCGGAAGGTGGCCGAACTCCGCCCGCACGAACCCCGCCCCCGACGCGAACGTCGGAGCGCCCGGCGCGGCCCACGGTGCGACGGCTGGACGACTTCCCGGCCGATGAGGGGTCGTGACCCATTCGTCGATCGGAGTCACCACTCGGAGCATCGAGAGAGTTCCGCCCGGCCCTCCCGGCCGGATTTCACGCCGGACGTACCCGGCTTGTTCGAGCCGGACGATCCGTCGCCAGAGGGTGGTCGTGGGGAGCGGACGGGCACCGTCGGCCTGGGCGAGCTCGGCCTCAAGCCGTCTCACTTCGGCGAGTCGGGCGGCGCGGCCGTTGGACGCCGCTCCGATCGCACGAACTACCCAGGGCTCGACGGAAACCCCACGAAGTCGGTGGGGCAGGACGCCGTCTCGCAGTTCACGGAAGGTCACTCCGAGAACCTCCCGGCGGAGAAGGTCGATCGCGCGCCGGGCCCCGCCGCCCTGCTCGACGGCTCTCGCGATGACCCGGTCGACGAGCGCCGTGGGGACCGGATGCCCGAGTGCCCGGTCGGCCCGGTCGGTCACGATCGTCCGGAGCACCGCAAGGTCGTAAGGGGAGACTCGGACGAACGGGCCTATCGAAAGGCGCGGGCTGAGCCCCTGCTCGATTCCCTGCAGCCCCTCCGGAGTGCCGGCGAGGATCGTCCAGAGGGGAGGAAGGCCCGATTCTCCTTCGGGAAGGAATCGGTCGGGTTGCGCGAGCGCGCGCACGACCGGGACGAGGTCCGGTCCCCCGACGCCCACGTCGTCGAGCACCAGGACGGTCGGGCGGGCTTCCCGCCGAAAGCGGCGGAGAAGACCCGCCAGGATCTCCGGAACGGGGAATCCTCGACCGTCGAAACCGTCGTCGAAGCGTTGCAGGAGGGCCGTCGCGACCCCGTGCGTACCTCTAAGGAATGGCGTGCGCAGCGAGAGGATGCGGGGGAACGGTTCCTTAACGGCGGCGCGGACCCGGTCCGCGACCTCGCGAGCGGCGCGACGCGCGACCGTCGAAGTCCCCGACCCCGAGATGCCGGCGACCGCGACGAGCCACGGTCCGGGGGCCTGGGGAACGGGAGGGTCGAGTCGACGCACGACCTCTTCCACTTCCCGGGCCCGGCCGAACGCGACGGGGGGTAGCCAGTCGTGGGCCAGGACTTCCGAATGCTCGATCTCCGGCATCGGCCATGGGATAACTATGAGTTATAAGAATACTGTTGACCCGACCAATCTGCAAGTGAAAAGTGCTAAGCGCCACCGAGGTTCGCCGAACCAATGGCGCGTCCTGCCGAGAAGCGGCCACTTCGGATCCTTTTCCGGGACCTCATCCTTTCGGCCCTGCTCGCGGGCGGCCTGTATGCCTTGTTCCTCGAGTTCAATGAACGCTACTTCAACTCGAAGGGGTTCAACCACCCCGAGTTTCTCGCCCTCGAGGCGGGCGCGGTACTGCTGGTCGCGTGGGTGGTGGCCCGGTCCGTCACTCGCGCTTCCGATGCGGTGCTCGAGCGACGGGGGATCTCCTCTCGCAGTCACGCCGCACGGCTCTTCCTCAACATACTCGTCGCCGTGGCCGCGATCCTCGTCCTGTTCAACCTCGCCGGGGTGTCGGCGGAGTCGCTCTTCCTCGGAAGCGCATTCGCCGGGATCATCGTCGGCCTCGCGGCACAGACAGTGCTCGCGAACGTGTTCGCCGGCCTTCTGATCGTGCTTGCCGACCCGTACCGTCCGGGCGACCGCGTCTCGTTCATCACGTCGAGTTACGGAGCGCTCGCGCCGAGCTATCCGCACGAGATGATGTATCCGGGCTACTCGGGGACCGTCCGCGACGTCGGCCTCATCTACACGATCATCGAGCTCGACTCGGGAGGGTTCGCGAAGTTCCCGAACGGCATCGTGCTGAACGCTCTCAGCCTCCACCAGTTCCCGGGAACTGCCCGGTCGGTCCGGGTCCGCATGACATTCCCCCAGACGGTCTCGGTACCGACGGTCGAGAGCGCGGTCGCCGAGTTGGCATCGAAAGTGCCGGGAATGGGGCCGAGTCTCCCGGCCCCTCGTCTCGAGGTCGCGGATATCTCGGAGACGACCTGGGACGCGGTCGTGGTGGTCTGGTCGACCGTATTCGACGAAGGGAAGGTGCGCGACGCGGTCCTTCGTTCGGTGCTCGCGCAGCTCCCGACCTCGTTCGCGGCGCGTTGAGCAGAGTCGGCGACTCATTCCTTAAATGCCCTCGAAGCTCGCGGGGGCCGGAAGGACGAAGATGGGCCACCGCGTGACGCTGATCCCGGGCGACGGCATCGGACCGGAGGTGACCAACGCCGCCCGCCTCGTCGCGGAGGCGACCGGGGTCTCGCTCGAGTGGGAGGTGGTGGACGCCGGGGAGAAGGCGATTCAGGCGACCGGCTCGCCGCTCCCGGACGAGGTCCTTCGTTCGGTGCGGAAGAATCGCCTCGCCCTCAAAGGCCCGATCACGACGCCGATCGGAAGCGGATTCCGCTCGGTCAACGTCGCGCTCCGCCAGCAGCTCGACCTCTACGCCTCGGTCCGGCCGGCGAGGGCCATCGCGGGAGAGGGTACGCGCTACCCCGAGATCGACCTCATCGTGGTCCGGGAAGCGACGGAAGGGCTCTATTCCGGTGTCGAGCATTGGGTGGACCGGGAGCACTCCGCGGCCGAGACCGTGGCGGTCGTTACCCGGAAAGCGTCCGACCGGATCATCCGGTTCGCTTTCGAACTCGCGCGGCGGCAGCACCGCCACCGCGTGACCGCGGTCCATAAGGCCAACATCATGAAGACGACGGGCGGGCTGTTCCAGACGGCCTTTCGCGAGATGGCCCCCCGCTACCCCGACATCGCAGCGGACGAGCGCCTCATCGACAACATGTGCATGCAACTCGCAAAGAAACCCGAGGAGTACGACGTCCTGGTGACGACGAACCTCTTCGGGGACATCCTCTC
>CAZCNZ010000178.1:0-4072 GCA_964500245.1 uncultured Thermoplasmatales archaeon
CGATCTTGCGCTCCTCGACCAACCCGGCCGTGCCGATGTCCTCGGGGGTCAGCTCGCTGACCTTGGAGACGATGTTCGCCCCGGTCGCCTTCGCGAGCTTCTCCATGTCGGACTTCTTCACCCGGCGGACGGCGTAGATGCCTTCCTTCGCGAGGAGGTGTTGGGCGAGGTCGTCGATCCCCTTCTGGCAGAGGACCACGGTCGCGCCGGACTTCTTCACCTGCTCCACCATCCGGCGGAGCATGTTCTCCTCCTCCTGGAGGAACGCGTTCAGCTGGGTCGGGTCGTTGATCTCGATCTTCGCATCGATCTCGGTCTTCTTGATCTCGAGCGCGGCGTCGAGCAGGGCGATCTTCGGGCTCTCGACCCGGGTCGGCATTCCCGAGTGGACCTTTTCCTTGTCGACGATGACGCCCTCGATGAGCTGGGTGTCGGCCATCGAGCCGCCCTGCTTCTTGATGAGTTGGATGTTGTCGAGGTCGACGTCGTAGCCGCCCTCGCCCTTCGCTTGAGCGACCGCCGTCACGGCCTTCACCGCGATTTCGCCCATGTGGTCCCGGTCGAACGAGACCGACTTGGACGCCATAGAGGTCACAGCGATCCGCGTGAGGAGCTCGTGGTCGTTGATCGAGATCGGCTCGCTGACCTCCTGGAGGACCTCGAGCGCCTTCTGGGAGGCGAGGCGGAATCCCTGGGAGATGATCGTCGGGTGGATGTTCTGCTCGATGAGGCTTTCGGCGCGCTTCAGCAGCTCGCCGGCCAGCACCACCGCAGTGGTCGTCCCGTCCCCGGCTTCCTGGTCCTGGGTCTTCGCGACCTCGACCAGCATCTTCGCGGCCGGGTGGTCGATGTCCATCTCCTTGAGGATGGTGACCCCGTCGTTCGTCACGACCACGTCGCCCATCGAATCGACCAGCATCTTGTCGAGTCCCCGCGGCCCGAGCGTCGAGCGCACGGAGTCGGCAATCGCCTTCGCGGCGGCAATGTTGTTGCCGAGCGCGCTTCGGCCCTTTTCACGCTTCGTTCCTTCCCTCAGCACCAGGATTGGCGTCTGTCCCGTCAGCATCGTTCTTTCCTCCGAGAAACTACTCGGGTGTCGCGTTTGGTAGAAAAGCGGTTCTATTTAAAACAATCCAATCCTTCCGAGGGCGAGAGACCGCTCGCCCGGAGGGATGAGTCGCGGTCATAAGCGCGAGACCGTACCTGCTCGCGCACGATGACCGGTGCACCGGCGTCTCCCCAAAACACCTACGCCCGTCTGCTGGTGATTCCCGCGTACTCGCGAGTGTTCACCGCGGGGCTCGGCTCGACGCTCGGTTCGGCGATCTCTGCGATCTGCCTCGTCTGGATCGTCTTCGCCGCTACCGGTTCCGCCCTGGACGTCGCGCTTCTCGGGACGTCGTGGCTCGCCGCCGCGATCCTGTTCAGCGTTTTCGGTGGGACCCTGGTGGATCGCTACGACCGCCGGCGACTGATGATCGTGTCGGACGTCGCCCGTGCCCTTGCGATGGGCGCGGTCGTCGTCGTACTCGTGCTCCACGGTTTCGACCTACCGACACTCCTGGCGGCCGAGTTCGTGATCGGCGCCTTCACGACCGTCTTCAACCCGGCGGAGCAGGCGATCATCCCGGCGCTCGTCGAGACCCGCCTCGTCGCCGACGCGAACGGCCTGGTGCGGTCGAGCCGGTCGGCGGCGCAGTTCGTCGGCGCGTCGCTGGGGGGCGTGCTGATCGTGACCCTGGGGGCGGTCATCGGCGTGGCCGCGAATGCGGCCACCTTCGCCGTGTCGGCGCTCCTTCTGTTTGGGATGACCGTCGCGGCGCAGCCGTACACCGGCCGGGCGCGGCCGAGTTATCTCGATGACGTGCGCGAGGGGTTCCGGTGGCTCGGTCAGGCTACCGGATTCCTCCAGCTCACGATCTCAGCGACGTTCTTCAACTTCTGTGCCGGAGTCATCGGGACATTCATCGTCGTGTTCGTGACGATCGTGCTCCACGGGTCCGCCGTGGTGTTCGCCCTCCTGCTGGCCCTCGAGGTCGCGGGAACGGGCATCGGCTCCCTCCTCGTGAGCCGGACCCCCGGCGTCCGATATGCCGGGAGGTCGTGGACGATCGGTGCCGGGTCGGCCTCGGGGGCCGCCGCGATCGCGCTCGCGCTCTTCCCGTCCGTCCCCGTCGCCTCCATCGCGCTGTTCCTTATCGGGCTCTTCGGGGGATACGCCGGAACGGCGTGGCTCACCGCCGCCCAACTACTCGTGCCGACCGAGATGCAGGGTCGCTACTTCGGGATCGACGCGTTCGGCAGCATCGCCATCATCCCGGCCGCCCAGATCGGAGGCGCGCTGCTCATCGACGCCTACGGGATCGAGCCCACGTACCTCTGGATCGCAGTCTTCTGGGTGGCGGTCGGAGTCGTGTTCCTGTTCCCGCGCGCGCTCGCCGGGGTCGGTTATCCCCCACCGGGAGAACGACCGCTCACTCGCCGAAGCGCCGACGACGCAGCTGGAACGAACGAATCGCCCTAAGGAACTCAAGACGGGTGAGCCCAGGCCACATGACATCCGAGAAGTAGAGCTCGCTGTAGGCGGCCTGCCAGAGTAGAAAATTCGAGATCCGCTCCTCCCCGCTCGTTCGGAAGATCAGGTCGGGGTCCGGCAGGTCCGCGGTGTAGAGGTGGCGCGAGACCGCCTGCGAGTCGATCTCCTCCGGTGCGAGCCGACCGTCTCTGACCTCACGGGCGAGGGCGCGGATCGCCTCGACGATCTCGTCCCGACCGCCGTAGGCGAGGGCGACGTTGAACCGGTACCGGGAGTATCCCTCGGTGGCCTTCTCCGCGAGATCGATCGCTTCCTGAACCCTCGCGGGGAGCAGGGCCCGGTTCCCGATCACCCGGACCCGAATCTGATGACGGTGCACCCGTTCGTCGACCGCGATGTCCCGCAGGGCCCTGTCGTAGAGGTCCATCAATCCCTCCAGTTCCTCGGGCGACCGCGAGAAGTTCTCGGTCGAGAGCGCGTAGATCGTGAGGACGTTGATGCCGACCTCGAGGCACCAGTCGAGCAGCATCTCGGCCGTGTCCCGCCCCTTCGCGTGGCCCTTCGAGATGTCGAGCCCGTGGGCAAGGGCGAATCGCCGGTTCCCGTCCATGATGATGGCGAGGTGGTTCGGAACCGGCTCCTCCTTCACGAGCTCTAAGAGTCGCTTCTCGGTGAGGTCACGGAGCGCGTCGCCGACGGCGTGCGAGAGGTAGGGAGAACCCCGTCCTCGTTTGGGGGATTCCGCGTCGGCCACGAACGACCAAGACCGCGGCCGAGGATAAGCGGGCGGGATTGCCCGGCGGAAGGGCCCCGGGCCCGTGGTCGGCCCGGGGCGGGGAGCGCCCTGGTCGGGAGTTCCGGCTCGGGGGCGGCGGGCCCCCGATCCCTTCGAACCCGAGTCGCAGGCTCGACAGACCTACATCCTAGACCACTAGACTACCAGGGCAACCCCGTGGCGCTAACCACTCCCCGCTATGAATGTTACCCGCGGGTCGCGCTCTCGGACCGGAAAAGCCCCGATCGATGGGTCGGGCGGGGTGGGAGCCCTGTCCTCGCGCGCGCCCGAGCGTGCGCACGCGCGCGCATCCGGCCGGTGCGTCCAAGCCGGTTCCGGCGACCTTCGTTGCCAGTCGAAGGGCCGGTTTATGTAGCGCAGCCCGCCATGAAAGCCCTCTACCGACGCGAGGTCGACGATGACCGCGATGACCAGTTGGGCGCTCTCGATTTTTGGGATCTTGTGCCTGGTTCTCTTCCTGAACCATCTCGGCATCAACGTGACGGGCGACTTGGGGACGATGCTCCGCGGGACCGAGCACCTGCTCGCCCAGCCGCTCTCGGCGCTCTAGGTCCGGCGCTCGGAGCGTTCGGGTCCCGCGTCTAGGCGGGCGGCTTCCGCCCGAGGACCCTAGCAAGCCGACGGGGAGGAACCACCCCTACAGGCGTGACGAAGGCGGTCACGTACCGGGCCGGGGTCACATCGAAGGCCGGGTTGCGGGCGTGGCTCGAGCGCGGCGCGATCCGCCGGTCGGCCGGGCC
>CAZCNZ010000179.1:0-2873 GCA_964500245.1 uncultured Thermoplasmatales archaeon
CATCGACTCGAAGTATCTATGCTGCGCGACGCGGGCGCGGGGATCTCGAGGACGCGGGGGACCTCCCGGTCGGGACCTCGGGCGCCTCCTCGACCCGGATCAGGAGGAAGCCGTCGTACCCCTTCATGCCGACCGTCTGGATGCCGGTCGCATCGACCCTTCGTTCGGTCGCCAGGGCTTCGACCACTTCGCGCATCCCCCGGACGTTCGGGTCCGTGCTCGCGGCGTTCGCGAGTTCTCCCTTCCGCACCACGTTGTCAATCACGATCAAGGTCCCGGGCCGTGAGAGCTTCAGCGCCCAGTCGAGGTACGCGCGGGTGTTCGGCTTGTCCGCGTCGAGGAAGATCAGGTCGAACGGGCCGACGCCCTCGGCCAGCAGCTTCGGAAGGCTCTCGAGGGCAGGTCCGACCCGGATCTCGACCTTCTTCTCGAGCCCGGCCCGGGCGAGATTGGCGCGGGCCACGTCAGCATGCTTCGGCTGGAGCTCGAGGCTCACGAGCCGCCCGTCCGCCGGAAGCGCGCGCGCGAGCCATGTCGCGCTGTACCCGCCCAACGTCCCCACCTCGAGGATCCGGCGGGCGCTGATCGCCTTCGCGAGGAGATGCAGGAGCTTCCCCTGGCTCGGCGAGACCTGGATGCTCGGAAGGTCCGCCTCCTCGCTCGAGCGCAAGCACGCCTCGAGAATCGGGTCGCCCTCGAGAAGGTGGGATTCGAAGAACTCGTCCACGGCGGACCACGCGGGCTCCGTCATCGCGCCGACCCCCGGGGCGCGCCCGCCGCGTCGGCTGCGGCGAGGACCTTCATGGCGGTCAGCGTGACCATCTTGCTCGGTTTTCCGACCCGCTCGAGGGCGAACGGGGTCGGCCGGCGCCCCGGATTCTTCGCCCACCAGCCGGCGTAGGTGCAATCGTCCTCCGGATGGACCCCGTCGAGGTTCCAGGCGCCGTCCGCACGGCGGCGGGATCGGAGCCACGTGAGGGCGTAGTTCATCCTCGGGTCGCCGGCGTAACCGAGCGCCGATAGGAAGTCGAGGCCGACCAGGAGGTCGTAGTAGTAGTGGACCGGGTAGTGGGTCCGGTACCACGGCGCATAGCGCGCCCCTTGACGGTGGAGCTCGCGCGATAGGAAGAACTCGGCCCCCTTCTCGACACACGAACGCATCGCGGAGGTCCACTTCGACCGGGGGTAGACCGCGAAGGCGCTGAGCGCCTCCCACGAATCCAGGTTCCGGCCTCCCATCCCGAAGCACGACCAGCCTCCCTTCGGGTCGGCGGTCTCGGTAAGCCATTCGAGCGAGCGACGGACGCGGGAATCGTCGGCGTAGCCCATCCGGGTCACCGCTCGCGCCTGGTTCGCGGTGACGCAGTAGTGGGGGGTCCCCCTCGAGTTCCCTCCCAACCCTCCGTTCTTCGCCGCCATGTCGCGCATCCAGTATTCGCACGCCTCGCGGACCACGGGGTCCGTGCGGCTCGCGCCGAGCTCCGAGAGCACGATCATCATCCAGTTGGTCGAGGTGTACTTCGGCTGGTAGGTGGAGTTCCCATCCGACCAGTCGCCCTTGGGGGTCCGTCGTTCGAGAATCTCGGAAGCCCAACCGGTCGTCAGGACCTTCTTCTGGGCGGCCCGCACCTCCCGATCGTTCTCCTTACGGCCCAGGAGCTCCGTGAGGGTGCGGAACCGGACCCCTGGCTGGTCGTTCTCCAGCAACCAGGCGATGGTCCTGGCGTCGCGGTTCGGTTTCGGCGCAGGCATGGCCATCTCCACGCGCGCCACCTCAAAAGGCCGTCACCAGGGGTCACGGAACGGTTCGGCGCGAGCAGGCGTCCACTTACGGGGGAGAGGGCGGCCGCTCGGATAGCGCATGGGCGAGCGCGAAGTACGCCTCGGGCGGGAGCTCCTCCGGCCGACGATGGTGCCAGTCGGTCGGCCACCCGGCCCTCCGGGCGATCTCGTCCAAC
This sequence comes from uncultured Thermoplasmatales archaeon, assembly GCA_964500245.1. Classification (GTDB taxonomy): domain Archaea; phylum Thermoplasmatota; class Thermoplasmata; order Lutacidiplasmatales; family UBA184; genus Lutacidiplasma. The sequence goes on from CAZCNZ010000179.1 coordinate 1,959, forward strand.
CCCTCTCCCCGAGGTTTGACCCGCGGGAGGAGGTTCGCGAGCTGCTTCCGGCGGGAGGAGAACAGCTGGCGGAGCATCTCCTCGAAGGCCGGCACCGACGGCACGGGAAGCGGACCGGTCCTCGCGACGTGGACCCCGATACGGCTCGCCACCTCCGGTTGCGGCGTGAACGCGTCGGGACCGACGGTGCGGAACAGCTCGAGCGAGCCGTAAAGACGCGCGATGATCGAGAGCCGACCGTAGGTCTTCGAACCCGGGCCGGCCGCGAGCCGCTCGGCGACCTCGCGCTGCACGAGGAAGACGACCCGGGGGGTCCGGGCGGCGAACAGGCGCAAGAGGATCGGCGTGGCCACCGAGTACGGGAGGTTCCCGACGACCGCGTCGGCCGGCGGGAGCGGTACGGTGAGCGCGTCCCCGGCCACGACCCGGACGCGCGAGCCGAACGTCGTCGAAAGGAAGCGGGCCAGGCGGCGGTCCCGCTCGATGACCGTGATCGGACCGAGCCCACGACGCACGAGGGCCGCGGTGAGGACCCCGAGACCGCCGCCGACCTCGACGACGGGCCGGCCGGGGGGGAGTTCGACGAGCGCGGCCTCCGCGTCGGCGACGAACGGGTCCGTGAGGAACGACTGGCCCCACTCCTTCGAGGGTCGCACCCCGAGCGCGTCGAGCGTCGCGCGCACCTCGTCCGGCCGTTCGGGAACCGCGGGGACGGCGCCCTCGTCCGCCGAGTTACGGCGCGACGAAGAGGCGGTACTTGTCCTCGACACCGCTCAGTTCCTGCTCGATCCGACCGACGATGAGCCGCTCGGGGTTCTTCACGTGGACCCGCGATTCGATGTCCTCGAAGCTCGAGAACGGGGCGCTCTTCCGCTCGTCGACGATCTGCTGCATCGTCTTCTTGCCGATCCCCGG
>CAZCNZ010000180.1:0-2947 GCA_964500245.1 uncultured Thermoplasmatales archaeon
GTCGCCTCGGTGCCCCTCTTCCGTTCGAACTCCCCGAGGGCCAGCGAGGCCAGCGGCTTATACTGCCCACATTCGGACCAGCGAAGTAGACCGTAGTCGATCGGGCTTGGGGTGGACATTCCGCCTCCGCTTCCGAGCTCCCGGACGGACCTCGCCGTAGGTGCTCGAGGGCCTAACCGTTGGGGGATGTAATGGAGACGGGCTCCCGTTCAGGGGGGTCCGACGCGCTTTTCCGGCGCGGAACGCCCGTGGACGTTCGCCCCGAGGAGAGCGACGGCGATTATGATCAATGTCCCGCCGACGTACTGGAGGGCCGAGAGCGCGACCCCGAGGATGGCGAACCCCGCCGCGGCGGCCACGATCGGCTCGAAGGACGCGGCCAATCCGGCCTCGGTGGCCTTCAGGTGCCGAAGGCCATAGACGAAGAGCGTGAAGGCGAGCAGCGTGCCGGCCACGACGACGAACAGGATGAGCCCGGCGAGGAGCGCCCCGCTCCCCGCTGTGGTCGGCCAGTGGTACTGGAGGAGCGACCACGCCCCCAATGGAGCGGTGACGATCCCGCCGAGGAAGAAGCCCCAGGTGGAGACCCACTGGGCGGTCTCGGTCTGGGCGAACTGTCGGGCGGCGAGCGTGTAGTACGCGCCCGCGACCGCCGACGCGAGACCGAATACGAGGCCGAGGGGGGTGATGAGGACGGAGAACCCCAGGGAGGAGAACGTTCCCACGAGAAGCACGGTCCCGGCGGCGGCGAGCGTGAGCAGGACAGCCCACCACGCCGACCACCGAATCGCCCGCGTGGCGAGTTCGTACCCCGCGACCATCGGCAGGAAGAGGAACTGGAGGAGGGTCGCGGTCGTGACGTTCGAATAGAAGAGCGCCTCGAGGTACGTCGCCTGGGAGCCGACTAGGCCCAGGATGGCGAGCGAGGCGAACGAGAGCGTCCAGGGCCGGGGCCACTTCGGCCGGGCGACCAGGATCAGCAGAAGCGACGCCCCGAGCATCCGGATCATGACGAGCCCCCAGACCGGGAACACGTACCGCTGGAGGATGACCTGGGCCGCGGTACCGGAAAGCCCCCAGAGCGCGGAACCGGCCACTGCTGCGACGAGCCCCGCCCGTTGAGCCTGCATGATGGGTCGACCCACGAATGGCTTCTGGACAAGGGTTCGAGGGATGGCTTTTGCTCAGCTCCGGTCCTTGAGGGCGCGTTCCGGGCCGCCGACAATCACGGGTCGCTGGGTCAACTCCCGAACCCGTATCGTCGGACCTTCGCCGACAGGCCACGTTTATATAGAAGAGCAATTCTGCCGAACGCGGTGGCAGCATGCTTCAGGGAACTCCAATCCTCGTCCTGAAGGAAGGGACCGAGCGCGAGAAGGGCAAGGGCGCGACGGCGAACAACATCGCCGCGGCACGCGCCGTGGCCGACACGGTCCGTACGACCCTCGGCCCGCGCGGCATGGACAAGATGCTGGTCGACGGGATGGGGGACATCACCATCACGAACGACGGCGTGACGATCCTCAAGGAGGTCGACGTCGAACACCCCGCCGCCAAGATGCTGGTCGAGGTCGCGAAGACCCAGGACCAGCAGTGCGGGGACGGGACGACGAGTGCCGTCGTCCTCGCCGGAGAACTCCTCAAGCGCTCCGAGTACCTGCTCGAGCAGAACGTTCACCCGACGGTCATCACCCGCGGCTTCCAGCTCGCCCTCCAGCAGGGGAAGCACCTCCTCGAGAGCGAGATCGGCACGGCCGTGAAGGCCGGCGACGAAGGCGTGCTGATCGACTGCGCGACGACCGCGATGGGCTCGAAGGGCGTCTTCGGCTCGCGCGGAGAGCTCGCGAAGATCGCGGTCACCGCCGTCGAGAGGATCGCGGAGAACCGCGGTGGAAAGACGGTGTGCGACGTCGACCAGATCAAGGTCGAGAAGCGTCACGGCGGCACGATCACCGACACCGAGCTCATCCAGGGGATCCTCCTCGACAAGGAGCGCGGCCACCCGCGCATGCCGGGCGAGGTCCGCAACGCGAAGATCGCGCTCCTCAACTCTGCCCTCGAAATCAAGAAGACCGAGATCGAGAGCAAAATCAACATCAAGAACCCGAACCAGATCCAGAGCTTCCTCGAGGAGGAGGACAAGACGTTCCACAAGATGGTCGACGCCGTCAAGGCGGTCGGCGCGAACGTGGTCGTCTGCCAGAAGGGGATCGACGACGTCGTTCTCCACTACCTCGCGAAGCAGGGGATCTACGCGGTGAAGCAGGTCAAGGAGTCGGACCTCCAGAAGCTCGCCCGCGCGACCGGCGGCAAGATCGTGACGGGGATCAAGGAGCTCACGAGCGCGGACCTCGGCTCGGCGGCCAAGGTCGACGAGCGCAAGGTCGGCGACGACAAGATGACGTTCGTCACCGGCTGCGCCAACCCCCGGTCCGTCTCGATCCTCGTCCGCGGAGGCACGGAGCACGTTACCCAGGAAGTCGAGCGCTCGCTGCACGACGCTCTCAAGGTCGTCTCGAGCGTCATCGAGGACGGGGTCGTCTGTCCGGGCGGCGGCGCGACCGAGATCGACCTCGCGGTCAAGCTCCGCAAGTGGGCCGGCACTGTCGGGGGCCGCGAGCAGCTCGCGGTCGAGGCGTTCGCTCAGGCGCTCGAATGCATCCCGTGGGCGCTCGCCGAGAACGGGGGGTACGACTCGATCAACACCCTCATCGACCTCCGCAGCGCGCACGACGGCGCGAACGCCAACAAGAACGCCGGAATCAACCTGGCGGACGGCAAGTCGGCCGACATGTGGAAGCTCCACATCATCGAGCCGCTGCGCGTCAAGAGCCAGGCGCTGAGCTCGGCGACCGAGGTCGCGAGCATGCTCCTGCGCATCGACGACATCATCGCGTCGAAGAAGTCGACCCCACCCGCCGCGGGTGCGGGCGGCGGCCACGACCAC
>CAZCNZ010000181.1:0-3014 GCA_964500245.1 uncultured Thermoplasmatales archaeon
CGTCGGTCGCGTCTCTCGGAGGACCTTCGCCGCGCGCGCGGGAGAGATCGAGCGCTCCTGGTGAGCGAGGACCATCCCATAGGCCGCCGCGACCCCGATCGCCGGCGCGCCGCGGACGACCATCGTCCGAATCGCCTCGGCAACCTCACGGAGGCGCCGCAGAGAACGGACGACCGTTCGACCCGGGAGCAACCGCTGGTCGATGAGATGGAGGGTTCCATCGCGGAACCACAACGCCCGGACGCGCACGGCTCTCTCCCCTAGGCGTCGAAGGTGTGCATCAGGTCAAGCCAGTCCGGGGTCACGGTCTTGGGGTTCCCGAGCGCCTCGTCGAGCGGGATCCCCGTGACGGTCGGGCCCCGAAGGACGGCCACCTCACCGAATCGACCGGCCAGCGCCAGGTCCACCGCACCGGCACCCAACCGGGTCGCGAGGATCCGGTCGAAGAGCTCGGGCGGTCCTCCTCGTTGGATGTGCCCGATTTGCGCGCTGCGGGTCTCGACCCCCGTCGTCTCCTGAATGCGGCGCGCGAGTTCCGAACCGACCTCTCGCTCTCGAAGAAGTTCGTGCCCGAATTCATCCTTCACGCCCGCGGACCCCCGTCGGGGGCCGAGGTCAATCCCTTCGCTGGCGACGATCAACGCGTAGCCGCGCGCGGCGACCGCGGCCCGAACGTGCTTCATGAGCTCCGCTTCGTCGTACGGTTCCTCCGGGACGAGCGTCACGTCGGCTCCGCCCGCGAGCCCGGTCGCCAGGGCGACCCAGCCGGCGTGGCGGCCCATCACCTCGAGGACGATCGCCCGATGGTGGCTACCCGCCGTGTCCCGAAGGCGCTCGAGCGCATCGACCGCTACGGCGGTGGCGGAGTGGAATCCGAACGTCCAGTCGGTGCCCGCCACGTCGTTGTCCATCGTCTTGGGGACCCCGACCACGTGACCCCCTCTCTTCTGGAGCTCCCGGGCGGCCGAGAGCGTGTCGTCTCCACCGATCGCGATGAGCACGTCCACGCCGTGGCGCGACAGGGTGGCGAGCACCTTCGCGCCGTCCGCCTCCTTGGCGAACGGGTTGGTCCGGGAGCTTCCCAGAATGGTGCCTCCCTTCCCGAGGAGGTCCTGAACATCGGCGAGCGAGAGCGGACGGCTCAGGTCGTCGCGCACCCCCTTCCACCCGTCGAGGAGGCCGACCGTTTCGTGCCCGAACTTCGCCGCCCGGCGCACCACCGCTCGGATGGCGGGATTGAGGCCGGGGCAGTCACCGCCGCCCGTGAGGACGCCGAACTTCACGCCGAGACCTCGAGGTAGCCACGGGGCGCCGTTGTCAGGAACTCGAAGCCGTCCTTCGTGACCACCACATCATCCTCGATCCGCACGCCGCCCTTTCCGGGCAGGTAGATCCCGGGTTCCACCGTGAACGCCATCCCGACTTCGAGCAGGTCGTCCGATTTCGAGTAGCTCCAGCCGTCGTGCACGGCGAGACCGATCGAATGACCGACCCCGTGCGTGAGGCGTCCTTTCCAGCGTGACGCATCGATCACGTCCGCGGCCGCCAGGTGCACGTTCTTCGCCGGCACGCCGGGCCGGATCGCGTCGAGCGCGGCGCGCTGGGCTTCCTCGACCTTCTCGTGGACTGCCCGCATCTCCTCGTCGCGCGGACCGAAGTGGAACGACCGGGTGATGTCGCTGATGTACCGCCGGTGGAGCGCCCCGAAGTCGCAGACGATGGACTGCCCCGGAACGAGCCGGCTATCGGCGGGCTCGTAGTGCGGTTCCGCCGCGTGGGGGCCGAAGGCAACGATCGTCGCGAACGACCGGCCGCTCGCTCCGTGCAGGTTCATTCGATGTTCCATCTCCGCGGAGAGCTCGAGTTCGGTCATGCCGGTTCGGAGAAGGGAAGGGATCTCGCGCGCCACCTCCGAACCGATCTCGGCAGCCTTCCGCAATCGGTCGATCTCCCCCGGCTCCTTGATGAGGCGGGTGCGTCGGATCGCCTCGGACGCGTCGCTCCAGCGGGTTCCGGGGAGCATCCGGTCGAGCCGCACGAACCAGTTGTGGGTGAGCTCCCGGTAGTTGAGCCCGATCGACCGGACCCCCTGAAGGATCTTCTGGATCACCCGATCCGGAGCGTCCCGGTCGATGTCGTGGATCTTGAGGTGTGGGTCCGACTTCGCGGTCGCCCGAGCGGTCTCCTCTTCGAGCCGGGCCGTGAGCAGGTCGATCTCCCCGTCCGGATGGGCGACGACGAGCGAATCCTCGAACAGCCCGTGCGGGACATCGGTCAGATAGAAGAACGCCTGGTCCAGGTGCGGTTCGATCGCGTTCGCGAGGACGATCGCCTCGGGCGCCGGGTCGAGGCGGCGGAACATTCTCTGGACGCGGGCTTTCATGGGCCGCCGTAGTGCCTAGGGGGTTTCAGCCTTTGCACTCGCGGCGCGCAGGTCCTTCCAGGAGAGGAGCGGCTCGCGAGCGGCCCGCACCTCGTCGACCCGAGAGACGGCGAGCGACCGGGGGGCCGCGTGGAGGTGCTCCGGGGTGTCCGTGATCGCCCGCTCGAATGCCGCCACGTAGCCGTCGAGTTCCCGCTTGCTCTCGGTCTCGGGAAGCTCGACCATCAGGGATTCCTCGACGAGCGCCGGGAAGTAGACCGTGGGGGCGTGGACCCCCTCGTCGAGGAGGCGCTTTGCGAGGTCGAGCGTCCGGACGCCCCGCTCCTTGAGGGGCGCGCCCGACAGGACGAACTCGTGCTTGACGAGGGGCCGGAATGGGCGAGGGAGGTACTTTCCGAGCCGGGAGGCCACGTAGTTCGAGTTCAGGACAGCGCGCCGCGCGACGTGCTTCAGGCCCTCCTCGCCATACGAGAGGATGTAGGCGTACGCCCGGAGGTCGAGACCGAAGTTGCCGTAGGCGGTCTTGATCTTGCCGATCGACTTCGGCCGGTCGTAGTCCAGACGGAACTTACGCCCCTCCTTCGCGATCCGGGGCACGGGCAGGTAGGGACCGAGCTTCTCGCCGGCGGCA
>CAZCNZ010000182.1:0-3609 GCA_964500245.1 uncultured Thermoplasmatales archaeon
ACCGGCGTGGTGCGAGGCGGCGTGGGGATATTCCACGGGCATCGGTGGCCGTCCAACGAGGTCCTCCGCGCGCCGCGCTTGGTCGCCGGTCATCTCCACCCGGGGTTCCGTCTCGCCCCGACGGCCGACGACACCGAAGGAAAGCGCCGATGCTGGGTCCGGGTCGAGCGCTCGCCGCCGGGGCCGAAAGCGGCCCGGCGCCGGCGGCACATCGAACCCAGAGCGCGGGAAATCGTGATCCTCCCGGCGTTCAACCCGATCGCCGGCACGGAGGCGCTGAACCGGGAGCGACCGGCCCGGGGACGGTCGTTCCTCTACCGTCGGTTCCTCTCGAGCGGGGTCGCGAGGGCGTACCTCCTCGACGGCACCGACCTTGGGGTTCTCACGACCCGGGTCGTGCCCGACCCCCGCTCGCGAGAAGAGGGCCGATCGCCGCGGGGTCGGTGACGGGCGGAGCACAGGCGTTCCCGAAACAAACGAGGGCCCGCGCCTCGGAAGAGTCGCCCAACTCCTCCAGCTCGCTCGGAAGAGAGAACGGCGGAGGCGGGTGTCCCGCGAACACCCAGTGGTTCGGGTGCCAGGACCGGCGGGCAGCGACAAGAAGGCGCTCGGCGGCGGGGCCGTGGCCTTCGACCACCACCGTGGCAGGAGGGGTGGTGAGGAGCCCCGCGGCGAGCGCCGAGCCGGCCGCGAACAGACCGGCGCCACCGATCCTCCGGACCATCGGCGCGAGCAGGGCGCGCGCCTTCTCGCTCCACTTTTCGTCGTGTGTGAGGGAACTCACTCGGAGGAACGAGAGTGCGGCGGAAGCGTTCGAGGAAAGGTGCGGAGTGTCCTCGAGCGGATAGGAGGGCTCCTGGACGCCCGGGACGGTAGGGCCGTCGTAGAGGCTCGGTGCGAGGTCGCGCAAGAGTCCGTCCTCTCCGCGGAATTCCCGATCGACGATCTCGAGAAGGGCCAGCGCGACCTCGAGGTACCGGGGATTCGCCAGGACACCGGAAAGCTCGAGAAGGCCGGCCCCGACGGCGACCTGGTCTTCGAGGAGGCCGAACCCCTCAGGTCCGTCCGCCCCGATGCGGTGAGCGACTCCCTGGCGGGGGCGGTACGCCTGCTTGAGGATCCGGTCCGCCGCCCGCTTCGCATCGGCGATGACCGAGGGGTCTCCGAGAAACGCGCCGGCCCGGGCGAACGTGGCGATGAATCGTCCGTTGATATCGGAATAGACCGCACGGTCAACCGCCGGCGTCGGACGGTTCGAGCGAACGGCGGCCAGCTTCGCGAGCGCCCGCGCAAGCGCCGCGGCAGCCGCATCCGGGGGATAGGCGCCTTCCGCGGCCTCGGCGAGGGGCAGAATGCGGAAGAGGACGTTCCGATTTGGGTCGTGGGGCATCCGTCCTTCGGTCCCCACCCCGAAGAATCGCGAGACGAGGCGGAACTCCTGTGGGTCCAGAGCCTCCTTCAATTCGGCCCTTGACCACGTGAAGTACCCCCCGTCGTCGCCGGGCGCGTTGTCGGCATCTTGGCTGGCCCCGAACCCGCCGGCCGGATCCGCCAAGGTCCCGCGGACCCAGCCGATGGTCGACCGGACCACTTCCTCGAGTCGCGGGTCTTGGAACCGGGCCGCCGCGTCCGTGTATACCGCGAGAAGCGCCGCGTTGTCGATGCCCATCTTCTCGAAGTGGGGGACGTGCCAACCTTCGTCCACGGAGTATCGATGGAATCCCCCGCCGACCTGGTCGCACATTCCACCGTCGGCCATCGCGAGGAGGGTTTCCTTCGCCGCGGTGTCGCTCTCCGGGTTCCCGAGGGCGAACGCGTCCCACAGGAGTAGGGATACCGCGGTCGGGTGAGGGAACTTAGGGGCTGTGCCGAAGCCGCCATGGACCGGGTCGACGCTCGACCGGACCTCGCCGAGAACCTCGGAAACGAACGCCTCGAGCGATCGGCCCTCGGGAGTGCGCGTCCCGCGCATCCGCTGTAGGGCCGCCTGGATTCCGGCGGCGTTCTGCCGGATTCGGTCGGGCTCCTCGCGCCAGAGCCGTGCGACCTCGGCGAGCACACGACGGAACCCGGGCCGTCCGTGCCCGTCCGTCGGTGGGAAGTACGTTCCGCCGAGGAAGACCTCCCCCTCGGGGGTAAGGAACGCGGTCAAGGGCCAACCGCCCTCTCCGGTGAGCGCGCCGACCTGCCGCTGGTACCGTCGGTCGATCTCGGGGTGCTCGTCCCGGTCGACCTTCACGGCCACGAAATGCTGGAGCAGGAGTCGTGCGACCTCCGGGTCCGAGTAGGTGCCCTCGTCCATGACGTGACACCAGTGGCACCAGGAGGCGCCGATGTCCAAGAGGAGGGGGCGGCCGGTTCTGCGGGCTTGCTCGAACGGTTCGGGACTCCAGGGATACCAGTCGATCGGCTGCTCGGCGGCGCTACGGAGGTACGCCGAAGGGCGGTCGGCAAGCCGCCAACCCCCGGTTTTCCGAGAGGGAGCGTTGTCGGCCGGGCTCATGGGCGGACAGGGCCGGCTACGGCTCTTATGCGTGTCGGAGTCCGCCGGCCAAATCGAGCGGCCCCCGGGGACGGCGTAATCGGCCTACGGGGACGTTACTTCCCGCGCGCTCGTTATAAGGGGGACCTCAGTGCCCGGTCGAGGCAATCCCCATGGAAATGCAACCCGGCCAGATGGCCTACGACCGGGCCATCACGGTCTTCTCGCCCGACGGGCGGCTCTTTCAGGTCGAGTACGCTCGCGAAGCCGTCCGGCGCGGCGCCACCACGGCGGGGGTCGTCTATGCGAACGGAGTGGTCCTGATCGCGGACCGACGCATCCCCAACCCGAAGCTCGCGGAGGCGGCGAGCCTGGAGAAGATCCACCAGATCGACGAGAACATCGCCTGCGCGACCGCCGGGCTCGTCGCCGACGCGCGCGTCCTCGTCGACTACGCGCGGCTGTCGGCCCAGATCAATCGGGTCACCTACGCCGAGCCGATGTCCGTCGAGCTCCTCGTCCGGCGCATCTGCGACTACAAGCAGCAGTACACCCAGTTCGGAGGGGTTCGCCCGTTCGGCACCGCCCTCTTGGTGGGCGGATACGACGACACCGGTGTCCATCTGTTCGAGACCGAGCCGTCCGGTTCGCTCACGAGCTTCAAGGCCGCGAGCACCGGGGGCAACAAAGGCCCCGTGATGGACCTCTTCGAGCAGAAGTATCGTCCCGGGATGGACCGGGACGCTGCCATTCTCCTCGCCCTCGAGGGGCTACGCGCCGGCCTCGAGGAGGGCGGCAACCTCTCCCAGGTCGAGGTCTGCGCGACCGAGATCGGCGAGGGGATGACCCGGTTCCCGGCCGACGAGATTCAGAAGTACGTCCAGCGGCTACCCCCGGTCAACGGCAGCGCGCGAGCGGGCCGTAGCTAGATAGCCCGGGGCGCCTTCACGCTCCTCCCATGGTGAAGGTCGAGGACGCGGTCATCGCGCGCTGGGAGACCCAAGGCTCCCGGTTCGAGGTCCTCGTCGACCCGCAGGCCGTCCAGGACTTGAAGGACGGAAAGAAGGTCGACCTCACCGACAAGCTCGCGCTCGACCAGGTCTTCAAGGACGCCAAGAAGGGCGACA
>CAZCNZ010000183.1:0-4226 GCA_964500245.1 uncultured Thermoplasmatales archaeon
ACGAGCTCCGTGTTGATTCGCATCGCCTTCACCCAGTCGCCGTCCATCGCGGCCCGCGCTGCTCGTTCGCCGGCGGCGCTCTCCGGAGCGAACGCGGGCGCAAGCCCGGGAGACCGTGGGTGGGGCTGCCGCGGGATGTAGAGGACCACCCCCCAATCCGGATCGATTTCCGTCCGGCGCAGCACCTCGTCTCGGCGATTGTCGGTGACGATGAATCCCGGCTCAAGTCCCGCGAGGGCGTCGTCGAGCGCTCCCGTCACGCTGACCCCTACACGCCGCCCGATCTCGGCCGAACACCGTCCGATTTCGAGAGGTGGAGGCTCGTGCCCGGCCGCTCGGGCGAGGGCGAGCAGTACCGCCGTGCTGACGGCGCTCGAACTCTTGAGACCCTTCGCCGGTGGGATGTCGGCCCGGAGGGAGACTTTCACGGCTCCCCCGGTGCTCGTGTGGTAGCGGGAGAGTCCCACTCGAACAGACTCACTCACGACGGGGCTCTGGGTGCCGGGTGAAACCTCGAGCTCGAGCGCGTCGCGGGACCGGTTCGGGTCGAGAATCACCTCGGCATCCACGGGTAGGGCGATCCCGGCGGCGCACCCGATTCCTGCGGGGAGCGCGTTCGTGATCGTGATCGCGCCGAAGGTTCGTGCCTTGCCCATCATCGGAAGTCTCCGACCGCCGCAGCGACTCGTTCGGCGGACGGCTCGTGGTCCCACCAGATGCCGTAGGCGGCCGCCGCCTGGTAGACGAGGAGGCGCGAACCGTCCTCGTACGTGGTACCGACCCTTTCGGCGGCCCGACGTACCAGGGGATCCTCCGGAAGGTACACCCAATCCACGGCGTGAACCCCTTTCTGAATCCAATCCAGGTTTGGCGGTGAGGAGGGGGATTCCGCCCTCCTTCCAGCCGTCGTCGCGTGAACGACGAGGGTGGGCCGAGCGTCGCGCGGGGAGGCCACGGAACGCGCCCCGAACTCTCGGGCCAGCCGTTCGGCCTCGGCGGCACGCCTCGCCCATACGTACGCTTCGACTCCCAGCGACCGAGCCGCCGCGAGCGTGGCCCGGGCGGCACCGCCCGCACCGATCACTCCCACCGACGCACCGTCCCAGGCGCCAGCGGAGCGAAGTTCCGCGAACCGGCGGAGGATCGCGACGAGGTCAGTGTTCTCCGCTGACACCCCGTCCGGACCGAAGGTGAGCGTGTTCGCGACGCCGCAGGCGGTGGCTCCGGGACCGACCTCATCGGCGAGCTCGCTCGCTACCGCCTTGAGCGGATGGGTGACGCTGAGCCCCCGGAACCCGCCCGCAGCGAGTTTCGGCATGGAATCGGCGAACTCGGCGTCGATTTCGAAGTCGAGGGCTACGTAGAGCCCCACATTCCCGTCTTCGCGCATCCAGCGGGCGAAAAGCGTCGGGCTCCGCGAGTGGTCGACCGGGTGCCCTGCAATGGCAAACAGTGGCGGGGTTCCCTCGCTGCGGAGGAATGGCAGCAACCGGTCGACCGGTATCTGGCTCCGCTCCACCGCCGGCGTCGATGGCACGTCGGTCGATTCGGGAAGGGAAGCAAACACGAACGGGAATCCGAGCTTCCTGGACCACGCTCGAAGAAGAGGGCCGGAGGGCCCGGTGGTGAGGGCGACCAGAGCGCACTCACCCGGAGGAGGTATCGCCGGAAGCAACTCGTTCAGAAGGCGGCCCACCGAAGAAGGCGACACCACCTTCCGGACCCCCCCCGCCGGAACGGATTGACGAAGGAGGCGCGACCACTCCGCCTCAGGGACCGACGCCGGCAGATGGGTCGAGACGATCAGGTCCTGGACTCCCGTTCGCGTGAGAGATTCGGCGGCCGGAAAGTCCCGAGCGGCCTCCGCATCGATCCACCGGAACGGATGGCGGGCAAACTCCCGAAGTCTCTGGATACGGGTCTCCGCATCGTCCGGTCCTTCACCTCCCTCGGCGCGCGAGCGAAGGGTCGCGATCAAGGGGAGGGGGCTCGGGAACAGCGTCCCTAGTCGGTCGAGTTCCGGGACCGAAAACCGGTCGAGCCGGATCTCGGCAAGGTTCGCCCCCGCGCGGTGGGCCTCGGCGACCTGGGAACGGGCGTCACCGACCGACCGTGCGGGTACGGTGACGATGATCGCGGGGGGAGGGAGGTTCATCGCTCGACGATCGTCTCCTCGACCTCCCGGCCCAAATGCCGGGCGGCCGCCGCCCGGACCCCGTGCACCCGGATTCCGGCGGTCAGGTCGGTCGTCGCGATCCGGTCTGCTTCTGCCGAGACCCGAACGCTCTCTGCCTCCTGCAGAAACACCGTGCGGTCCATGTCCCCTTGGCGGGCGGTGATCACGACCAGGGGACGGCGTTCGATCTTCAGCCGGCCGACCCGGATCGAACGGACCGGCCCGCCCGGACGCCCGACCAGAACGGCATCCCCCGGTTCCAGCTCGGAAAGATACCGGGTCGTCCCATCTGCCATGAGGACGTAGGAATGGGCCGCTCCGGCGTTCACGCGGAACGGACGCGGGCGGCTGAAGCGGGAGCCGACCGCCTCGCTCGCCACGTGGAAGAGGAACCCTGCGGCGCTCCCGACCAGGAGACCGTCGGAGGGGTCGAGGAGCGACGTCGTATCTACGAGGACACGGTCGCCGAGCCCGGCGGGTCGGATGGACGTGACCGGAACGAGCGTCCAATCGAGGCCGGTAGGGAGCGGTCCCTCGAGGGTCGATTCGAGCTCGTCGACCTCTTCGGGAGAGCCTACCGCCACGATTACGCGATGGGCTCCCCGTTCGAGGGCGCCGAGCGCGCCGGGTATCTCCCGCGCGTTCCGGGCGAACACCCACAGCTCGAATCGGTTCCCGACCACGGAGATCGCGTTCTCGAGGGGGATTACCCGGTCTCCCGTCCATTCCACGGCGATGGCCCCGCCGACCGGAATCTGCCGCAACAGCCGGTCCAAGGTATCGGCATCTCCGACGGAGGCCACACCGACGGTTGGGGGGGACCGAGAGGGAACGGTCAGGTGATCGTCCCCTCGAAAGATGACCTCCTCTCCGGGCAGGCCGGCCAACGCGTCACCCTCGGGGAGCGCGAACCGGCGGAACCCGCGGCGCCGGGCCCGTTCGAGGATGGCCTGACGCGCCTCGGATGAGGGGGCCGTGGGTGCGATGGTGACCCGCTCCCGCGACAAGGCCCGAACCTTACTCCGGGCCGTGCAGCAGGGTGGCGATCCGCCGGGCGAACGGTCCCACCGGCCGTCGCTGGAATAGGTTCCGCCCAATGCAGATGCCGGCCCCACCCGCGCGTACGCTGTCCCGGACCAGGGAGAGGAACGCGTCGGGGTCGTCGAGGCGGACCCCGCCTCCGATCAGCACGGGGACAGGTGTCGTTCGGCAAAGTTTCGCGAACTCTTCGGTAGAACCGGGATAGCTCGTCTTCACGATGTCCGCTCCGGTATCCGCCGCTGCCCGGGCGGCGTGACGAAGCTCGTCGGGGGAGACGGGGCCGCTCGGCTTCTTCACGTAGGCCATGCAGAGGAGCGGGAGGCCGAGCCTCCGACATTGGTCCGCCGCCACTCCGAGATCCCGCAGCATGTCGGGCTCCTCGAGAATCCCGAAGTTTACCTGCACGCTCAGGAGGTCGGCGCCCAGGCTCACCGCTTCCTCCGCCGTACCCACAAGTACCTTCTGGTTGGACGTCGAGCCGAGACTCGTCGAGGCCGAGACGTGGACTCCGAGCTGGGTCCCGGGGGAGAGAATCGGCGCGAGCTCCCGGACGGCTCCCTTCGAGACGATCAGGAGGTCGGCGCCCCCATCCTGGAGTTCCACCGCGAGCGGCGCGAGTTCCTCGAGACCGTCGATCGGTCCCATCGACACGGGGTGGTCGAGGGGGACCGAAAACAGCTTGCGCTCAGGGGTCGGGAACAGTCGCCGCATTCGAATCGTTCTGCCTTCCATCGGTCCTTCCTTCGGTCTTCTTTCCATGGAGGGAAACCCCGAGAAAGCGCGGTCCAAGAACGTGCCCAGCACGTCGGGACGGCGCCTTCCCGGCGCCCCCCTATCACCAGAGCCAGGTTCCGGCAGCCCGGCCCGTCATGCGCCCGTGAGGAGCGACTCGGTCCAAGGCCGCCATCGGTCCGACCACCCGCCCGGTCCTATTTAGCCTTCGTCGGAGGCTTTCCGTCGTTCGCCGTGGCGAGAACTCCGTCGACGAGGAGTGCGTGGAGAGAGAAGC
>CAZCNZ010000184.1:0-2703 GCA_964500245.1 uncultured Thermoplasmatales archaeon
GACGTCACCGTTCCGACGACGAGCTCCCCTTCCTCCGGGAACTCGGGTCGCAGAGGCATCCGACGACCGCGTCCCCGGCTAGGTCGCCGCCGGGCGAACGAACTCGCCCCGCAGCTTCGCCTGGCCGCCCGTCGGCGTCGCGAGGGTCGCGCCGCAGACGGAACAATTCACGACGGTCGCCGGTCGGCTGAACACGGTCTGCTCGGTAGAGCAGTCGGGACACTTGACGACCCAGAACGGAGACGGTCCTCGCATGAAAGAGCCCGCCCTCAGTGCTTCTCCACGAGCTCGAGCTGGCCCGCCCGCCAGCTCGCGGGCTGGACCGTGTACTTGCACTTCTTGCAACGGAACTTGAGGTAGACCCGGCGGACGGCCTTGGCGCGGCCCTCCGGCTTCGGACGCGGGAATCCACCATAACCCCCGGTCGCCCGGCGGAATCGGCGCTGCCCCCACTTCAGTTCGGAGGCGGTCCGCTTCTTGCCCTTCTCGACCTCATGCTCCGTGTGCGTCTTGCACTTCGGGCAATACGTCGAGACGGTCTTCGGATAGTGCATCGGCGGCCCGCGAGGCTCGGTCCCTATAAAGGCATTGGGGCCTCTCGAGGACGCTCGGCCCTCATTATGCGACGAACCAGGGCACGACGCGCACATCTTCGCCCGGAGCCGTGAGACGGCTCAATTTACGACCGGAGCCGCGTCGGGGAGCTTCCGCCGAGAGAGCGCGAACCCAACGCTTAAGTAGGGAGGCCTTCTCGCGCGACCGCGTTTCTGCGTATCGGAGAAGGGGATGCCCGACCGTTCGAGTGTCGAAGTCGTGACCGAGGCCCTTGGAAAGGCCCCGGAGAGGAAGTTCTCCGAATCGGTGGAACTCTCCGTCAACCTCAAGGATCTCGACCTCACGGTTCCGAAGAACCGCCTCGAGGACGAGGTGCCCCTCCCCAAGGGTCGGGGAAAGACCGTCAAGGTCGCCGTCTTCGGCTCGCCCGAGCTCTGTCAGAAGATGCGCGGCGTCGCCGACTTGGTGGTGCCGGCAAGCGAGCTCGACGAGTTCGCGAAGGACAAGAAGAACGTCAAGAAGGTCGTCGGCTCGGTCGACTTCTTCCTGGCCGAAGCCCCGTTGATGCCGACCATCGGTAAGCGGCTCGGCGTCGTGCTCGGTCCCCGCGGCAAGATGCCGCGTCCGGTTCCCCCGGGAAGTGACCCCACGAACCTCGTGAACGCGCTGAAGCGGTCGATCCGCATCCGATCGAAGGGGAACCGAACGTTCCACGCGCCGGTCGGCACCCGGGCGATGAAGCCGGAGGAGATCGCTCAGAACGTCGACGCGGTGCTGACGCGAATCGTGGGGAAACTCGAACGGGGCCGGACGAACATCGAATCGGTCTACGTCAAGACGACGATGGGGCCGGCAGTCCGTCTCTGGTAGGGAGTTCCGTATGCCGGGTCGGGGTTCGGTTCCGTCGGAGAAGGTCGCGCGGGTCGACGCGCTCGCGGCGAGTCTCGTCTCGAAACCGATGGTCGCCCTCGTGGGGATCCGTGGGGTGCCGGCATCGGCGCTTCAGTCGATGCGCCGCGAACTTCGTCGACGCGAGCATCCGATCACGGTCGCGACGAACAGCACCATCCGCCACGCTCTCGAGAGGGCGATGAAGGAGCGACCCGCGTTCCGGCCGCTGCTCGACCAGGTCGAGGACCCGACGGCCGTCCTCTCGGCTACCGGGAACCCGTTCAGCCTCTACCAGGAGTTCCTCCGGACTCGCTCACCGACCCCCGCACGCGGCGGCGAAGTTGCCCCGGCCGACATCGTTGTCCCCGCCGGGACCACGAGCTTCAAACCCGGACCGATCGTCGGAGAACTCCAGCACGCAGGATTCCCGGCCGCGATCGAGAAGGGCAAGGTCATCATCAAGAAGGACACCACGATCGTGAAGGCCGGTGGCACGATCTCCCGGGAGGTGGCCGGTCTTCTCACCCGGCTCGAGATCTTCCCGCTCGAGGTGGGCTTGACCCTTCGGGCCGTCGTCGACGGTTCCACGTACTATCCTCCCGATGTTCTCTCGGTCGACCTCGAGTCGCGCCGGGCCGACCTCGCCCACGAGGCGGCCCGGGCGCTCGCGCTCGCGGTGGAGATCGGCTACCCGACGCCCGAGAGCCTGCCGCGGCTGGTCAGCCGCGCGCACCGCCGGGCGCTCGGCGTCGCCCTGGCCACACAGTACCTCACGAAGGAGACAATCGAACCGCTGTTCGCGCAAGCGATGCGGGAGGCGGCGGCCGTCGGCCGCTTGATGGGTCACTGAGGGTTCCCCCAGAGTCCACGGAGTGAGAACAATGGAGTACGTGTATGGTGCGCTGCTGCTCAACGCAGCCGGAAAGACGATCGATGAGAAGGCCCTCACCGGGGTCCTGACTGCGGCGGGGGTCACCGCCGATGCGGCCCGGGTGAAGGCGCTCCTCGCCTCTCTCGAGGGAGTGAACCTCGCCGAGGTCCTCGCGAAGGCCGAGACGTTCGCGGCGCCTGCCGCGGCGCCGGCGCCGACCGAGAAGAAGGAAGGCAAGGGCGAGAAGAAGGAAGAGGAGAAGAAAGAGGAGAAGGGCGTCTCCGAGGAAGAGGCGGCCGAGGGCCTCTCCGCTCTCTTCGGCTGAAGTCGGCACCATCGGGAGCGCACCCCTTAAGACCCGAGGCCGGGTAGGTACGGCCGGAGGT
>CAZCNZ010000185.1:0-18457 GCA_964500245.1 uncultured Thermoplasmatales archaeon
CTCGCGTTTCCTGCGATCTCGACCGGCGCATTCGGCTATCCTACCGAGGCGGCTGCGCGAATCGCGGTGCGCACCGTTCTCGATGAATTGAAGGACGCCCCGTCCGTCCGGCACGTCCGGTTTGTGCTCTACGAGAACTCGGCAAGGACCGTGTTCGAACGGTGTCTCAGCAAAATGACTCGTTCGAGAGGCGAGTAGCGGACCTGTTGCCGGACGATCTGACGGCACGGCAAGGGGTTTTCAGGTGGGCCAGCATTCACGAGCCGATGCCGACCGAGCTCCAGCTGATCAGGGACCTCTACCGGTACAACTCGAAAAGTCGACAGCGCTACCTCCGGAAGATCTGGCGGCTGCCGCCGAAGCAACGTTACCGAGACCGCGGCGCCTCGTTCCCGTCGATGGTGGACATCTACATGCACCTTCTCGATGCCTATCGCTGGTGGTTCGTCAAGGTCTATGCGAATACGGACTTCGACGAATACCCGCTCGGGAGGCGTTACTCCCTCGCCGAGGCTCGCCGCGAGACCCGAAAAGTGGACCGGATCGTGGACAGGGTTCTTCGAAGGCTCCGAGCGAGGGACCTCGACCGAAAGATCACTCTACCCACCCGCCGACGGGAACAGGTAACGCTCCGAACCATGCTGGTCCACATGGTCGAGGAGGAACTCCAGCACAAGGGTGAGCTCAATGCACTTCTCTGGCAGCTCGACGTCGACGCTCCGGTGTGGGGATACGACGGCGAGTAGGTGCGATTCGCGTTGCCACCCGCTCGTCACCGCTTCCATGAGCGGCCCGTGCAAATACCGAAACTTGCGTAACATGCACGACCCTGCGGCGCAGCGATGACGTCCACGTTGACCGTCCGAACGCACGACGGGCGAGCCCTCCGGGTCGTCGAGGGCGGCGACCGAAGCGGATGGCCCATCATCGTTCATCACGGCACCCCGATGTGCGGGGACCACTATCCGCCGGCCGAACGGTACTCTCGGGAACACGGGATACGGCTGGTCGGGTACGACCGGCCGGGCTACGGAGAGTCCGACCCGTGCCCGGGCAGACTAGTGGCCAGCGTGGCTGGGGATGTGACCACCATCACGGACCACCTCGGAATTGAGAAGTTCTCGGTCTGGGGCCACTCCGGGGGCGGTCCCCACGCACTGGCGTGCGCCGCCATGCTTCCGGGCCGGGTTGCATCAGCGGTCGCCTCGGCATCCGTCATGCCGTTCGCCGCCAAGGGCCTCGACTGGTTGGCGGGGATGGGAGAGGGGAATCTGAGAGAGTTCGGCGCTGCGGTCGAGGGCCGGGAGACTCTCGAGCGCTATCTCACACCGGAATGGGAGGCGATGCGGGCGGAGAAGGTCTCCGACGATCTCAGCTCGTTGCTTTCGAAGGAGGACTTCGAGCTTCTGACCGGCCAACTCGGCCAGTACATGGCCGCCTCGATGCACTTCGCCCTCGAGAAGTCTATGGAGGGATGGGTCGAGGATGACCTCGCGTTCCTGGTGGACTGGGGGTTCGATCTGGCGAACGTGGAGGTTCCCACGTCGATTTGGCACGGCAAGCTGGATCGGTTTGTTCCCTACGCGCACGGCGTGTGGCTTTCCGAGCACGTGCCCCGGTCGGAGTTTCATTCGTTCGACCAGGAGACGCACCTCACCTTGGTGGACCGCCGATTCCCGGAGATCGCCCGGTGGTTGAAGGACCGGGCGCGCGGCCGCTAGCGGGGCCGCCCGTTCCGTCGACGCGAGTGAAACGCCGGAGCGACCAGGCGCGCCTAGGGCCGCATCTCGAACACGCGGTTGAACGGCGTTTCGGCCGCCTTTCGAACTCGGGTGAAGCCGCCGGCGCGGAACACTTCCTCGAGGGACGTGTCGGAGGCCTGGGCGCCGAGGCCCCGCCCGACTTCTTGGGATAGGGAGGCGGGGACGCATATCAGAAGGGACGCGTTGTAGAAGACCCGCCCTACCGGGGTCATGTTCTCCGCGACCATCTCCTTCGCGAACGGTTCTACTACCATCCACGTTCCGTCCGGCTTCAGCGATTCGCGGACGTGCTGCCCGGCTCCGACCGGGTCCCCCATGTCGTGGAGGCAGTCGAAGCAAGTCACCAGGTCGTAGTCCTTTCCGCGGAACCCTTTCGCGGTGGCCACCTCGAAGTCAGCGTTGCCGCTCACCCCTTCGGTGACCGCGTCGTTGCGCGCCCATTCGATCGATTCCGTGTGGTAGTCGAAGCCCACGAACTGCGACTTCGGGAACGCCTTCGCCATGATGATCGTCGAGGCGCCGAGGCCGCATCCCACGTCGGCGACCCGGGCCCCCTTCTGAAGCTTCGAAACGACTCCCTCGAGGCTCGGCAACCAGCTGCCGACGAGGTTCGCGAGGTACCCCGGGCGGAAGAACTTCTTCGTCCCCATGAAGAGGTCGACATGGTGCTCGTGCCAGCCCATCCCCTTCCCGGTGCGGATGGCTTCCGCGATCTTCCGCTGGTCCTTGTAAACCGAGGCGACGCTGTAGAACGCCCCCGGAATGTAGAGGGGGCTATCCTCGTTGGTCATTGCGTACGCCTGCTCCGCTGTCATCGAATAGTGTTTGGAGGCGGGGTCGTACTGCACATACCCGGCAGCCGCCTGCCCGGCGAGCCACTCGCGAAGGTACCGCTCGAGCGTTCCGGTCTTCTTCGCCAACTGTTCGGAGGTGGTGGGTCCGGTCTCGGCGAGGGCTTTGTAGAGACCCAGTTGCTCCCCGATGAGGATCGAGGGGCCGGTGATCGCCGCCCCCATGTCGTTCAGGAACTTTCCTGCCAGGGCGTTCAGCTTCTCCGGGTCGACGGTCATGGGCGGTCGGCCAGCGACCGAGCTTTGGGGGATAAACTTGCCGAAAGCTGGTAACCGAGTTTCGGGGTCAGGTGTGGGGAATCCCGGGGACGAACGGCTCTCCTTCGGGAGTCAACCGCTTGGCCACCCTCCAGTGCGCGTCGGCGAACGCAAAGAAGAACGCAAGGTAACTGAAGGCGAGCAGGGAGTCGAGCAATGTGATCGGGTGGGCGATCGAGGTGACGGCCGTGGACCGGGCCGCGATCGATTTCACGATCGGGTTGAGCTGAGGGGAGAGCGCGAGCCCGATCAGAGCGGAGATCAGCGCGGCCCACCCGAGGCCGAGCCCCATCGCCACTTCTCCCCAGCGTCCGACAAGATGGGCCGCCACCAGGGAGTACGTCACGAACGTGACCGCGAACACGAGCGCGACGGCGACCCCGAACTCGACCCCCAACCAGCCGGTGCTATCCGTTCCCCCGACCACGGTGAGGTAGGCGATCGGCGCCCCCGCCCCGGCGATGGCCACGAGGCTCACGAGGAACGCGAGGTTGGCGTGCCCCACTCGCGTCCGGTGCGTTTCGTTCCATTCGTGCCGCCCCAGGTACAGGAACAGGATGCCGAAGGCGGTGAACACCGGGCTGAGCAGGATCAGGTAGCCATGGAACGGGAGGTCGGCGGAGTTGAACAGGAGCGCGGAGAACCCGCTCGCGCTTTCGACCGCAAACCCGATCGAGAAGATGGTCAGGCTGGTCCGAAGGTTGGCGGTCAGATGCGGTCCTCGGCGGGGGTTCGACTAGCCGCGGTCCTCGATTAAAAACCCCCCTTTCACTCGCACAGACCTTCCCCGTCCGGAACGAGCCGTGGAGGGGGGATGGTTTCGGCCACTCCGCTCGCGTCGACCGGGAGACTAAACTGATTTCGCGCACCCGTGACTGACCGGTCTGTCGGGGTGCCGCAGGGGAGTCAGCGGCCGGAGGCTCCCGGAGGATCGAGGGTAAGGTACAGCCGCTTGTTCCGTGCACCCTTGTTCTCGATCCGCTCGAGGCGCGCCACGCCGACCTCCGCCGTGTTGGCGACGTGCGTTCCCCCGTCCGCTTGGACGTCGAACCCTTCGATGTCGATCAGGCGGACGACGTCGACCTCCGGCATCAGCTCCTGCGCCACCCGAACGAGCGTGGGGTCCTTCTCCGCCTCGGCGCGAGGAAGCGACCGCACCGTGACCGGCCGACGCTCGCGAACGACCTCGTTGACGCCCTCGATGAGATTCTCGGCGACGGTCCGGTCGAACCCCGGGATGGAGAAGTCCATTCTCGCCCGCTCGGCCGTGATCTGGTTCCCGGTGATTCCGCTCCCGATACGTCGGTAGACCACGCCGCTTAGGATGTGGAGGGCGGTGTGGTAGCGCATGTGGGCGAATCTTCGGGGCCAGTCGATCTCCCCAACGACCGAGTCCCCGACAGAGAGTGACGACCCCGCGCCGACCATGTGAACGATCCCTTCGGGACCCTTTCGGACATCGGTCACGGAAACCGTGCGCCCGTCGGGGAGCGTGAGGTGTCCCTGGTCGGAGGGCTGCCCGCCCCCGGTCGGGTAGAACGCGGTGCGGTCGAGGAGGGCCCCCTCGGGTGTGACCGCGGCGACGGTCGCCTCGAACCGTTTCAGATACGCATCCGAAAGGTAGAGGGCGTCCGTCACGTTCCGAACCTAGGTCGCCGGGTCAACCCGAACCTCTCAGGGAGCACCCCGGATCCTCCCGACCTTGTACGCGATCGTCTCGGGCTTGTCCAGGCGATGGTCGATCCGCAGCTGAATCGCGACCCGCTGTGCCCCCATCTTCAGCAGAGCGGCGTGGGCCCTGCCGATCGCCCGGAAGATCTGGGAGAGGTCATCGGCCTCGAGCGCGGTGGACATCGCGCCGGGCACCAACCGGAGCCCTCGCACGGTACGCATCGCCTTGGACGCGGCTCGGACGTACTCGCTTAGGCTGGTCCCCGATCCGATCGGATAGATCGACACATCTCCGATGACCTTGGGCCGCCGGCGTCCCGTTCGAGGCATGTCGCGTCGGACGCGGGAGCGGAGTATTAAGTTAGAGACCGGCCGACAGCAGGGCGTTCATCGCCTGGGCGAGGGTCTGCTCGGGGTTCTGGGACGAGTCGATACGGATCCACCGAGGCGCTTGGAACATCTGTTCGAAGCTCGTCTTGACCCGCTTCAGGTACGCCTCGTCGTCGGGAGCGTCGGACTGCCCGCTCTCCGCCATCCGGCGGACGGCGAGGTCGATCGGAACATCGAGATAGAGGATGAGGTCCGGCTCGACAGAGAGCGCCTGTTCGATGCGCTCGAGTTCTCGGAACTGGTCGATGGAAAGCGCCGGCGAGAGGTACGCCAGCGCGGAATAGTACGATCGGTCCTGGACGACCACATCCCCCTGGAGGATGGCCGATTCGATCTCGGGACGCAGCATCGCCCGGTCGACCGCGAAGCAGAGCGCCGCAGCGAACGGGTCGCTCTTCGCCAGACGCGCGTACTCGCTTCGGAGGAACTTGTCGGTGGGGGAACGGAAACTGGAAACGGAGTGACCCCGCCTCAGGAGAGGTGGCACGAGCCGGGCCGCCAGTTCGGTCTTGCCCGTTCCGTCGATCCCGTCGATGACGACGTACGTTCCGCGGCTACCCATGGGAATCCCTCCGCACCCCTACCCCGCGTCCCTCGCCACCTCGCTGGGACACCCGTGACCATGGGCAGGAAACGTTCCTCCAAGATAAACCCCGCAGAAACCCCAAATCGGAATGATCTCCCCCGCTCTCACCGGCTCACCCGCCGTCCCCCGCTCCGAGACTCACGTCCGGGGTCCGAACCTCCACCCCGCGTCGTTACCTCAATCCCGGTGCGACGGCTGGGCGGACACCGTTTCTTAAGGCGTCGAGACCATCGCAGCGGCGGGGGGAACTCGCCGCCCGTTTCCATGCCGACGAAGGATCGATACGACGTAGTGATCGTCGGCGCGGGCGCGATGGGGCTCGCCTCGGCGTACCACCTGATCCGGGACTCCCCCGCGCTCTCGATCCTCGTCGTGGAGGCGCGCTCGGGGCCGGGCGAAGGGTCGATGGGCGCGAGCAATGGGATGGTGCGCGATGTGTTCAGTTCCTCCGACAACCACGTCCTCGCAAAGCACACCATCTCGTTCTACCGATCACTCATGGCAGAGCACGAGGAACTTCGGGCTCCGGTTCCCCTTCTCGACCTCTATGGATACCTCTGGCTCCTGCCCGAGAAACCCCTCGAACAGTACCGGTCGATCGTCTCGCGCAGCCACGGCTCCATCGACAGCCAGGACCTTGACCTGGACGCGGTCCGGTCGTGCCCGGGGTTGGAGGTCGCGCCGGCGAGGTGGTACGAGGGCGATGGGGGGACTCCCCCGGAGCGGATCGCCGGAGGACTGTTCGGACGGAACTGCGGCGCGGTGGCCCCCGAACTGCTGGCGCACTTCTACTATCAGGAGGCGCGAAGCCGGGGCGTCGAGTTCGCGTTCGATACCTGTGTCCAGCGCCTGTCGTTCGAGGGTCGCGAAGAGATCCTGCTCCACGAACCTTCGAAGCGGCCGTTCTCGTTCCAGGAACAGATGCCGGGTCGGCTTCACATTTCCAAGGTCTGCTTTGGGGACGGCCGTTCCGTCCGGACCGACCGCGTGATCGTCGCCGCCGGTGCCTGGGCGGAGAAGATACTGGATCCCCTCGGGGTCGCGACGGGGTGCAGCCCGCGGCCCCAGATGCTGTTCTCGGTGTCCGGGCCCGTGGTGGAGGAACTGCTCGCCTGGGAGCCCCCGGTGCGGCCGATCGACACCGACCATGGCCGGACCCGGTTCCCGTTCCTCATTCTGCCCACGGGAGCCGTCCTCAAGCCGATCGCTCCGCAGCGGCAGATCTGGGTCGGGTACGTGGACACCGTCGCCCACCCCATCGGCACACGGGAGGACCCGGGCTCCGAGGGTCAGCTCGATTACAGTATGGCCCGGATGGGGGAGCGGGATGCGTTCGCGACCGACGCCCTTCCGCTGGTCACGCCGTACCTCCCGCGGTTCGAGTCCGTCGGGGTTCGCCTCGAGAACGCCTGGGGCGGCTACTACAACTTCAGCCCCGAAGGGTTGCCGGTACTGACGGAACAGCCGTACGGTGTGATCTTCGTCGGGGGGGATTCCGGGAGCGCCATCATGAAGGCAGACTCCCTGGGTCGCCTCGTCGCCGCGCAGTACGCGGGGAAGCCCGAGGCTCGGCTGTTCGGAGGAGAGTCGTACCGGTTGGACCGACTTTCGCTCGGGCGGCGGTCCGTCGAGGAAGAGCGAATCATCCTCTGACGACGCTCCCGGTCCCCGGGGGCGGGGGACCGACCCTAGCCCTGCTTGACCTCGTGAATCTCGTCGGCGACGAGGCCGTGAGCTTCCTTGTGGACCCGAGCGGCGGCTTCGGCGCTCGGCGCGCTCACGAGGCACATGATGGTCTCGCCTTTCTCGTCGACCCAGTAGTGCTGGTAGTCGACGCCGTGCTTTCCCTGGACCTTGAGGTCCTTCGCATGCGCCTCGGCGACCGCGTCCGCGGTGACGCCTTTCATGTTCTTGTGCACGTCCATGTAGAGCGGCATGCGCCCGCTGACCTTGTTCCCCGTCATAAATGCTTGGAAACCGATTCTACGGCTTTCCGAGCATCACAAATGGAAGAGGGCCTGAAGCGCGAGACCGAGGGCCCCGCCGCCGAGGGTCCCGACGACGACCAGCGCGATCGTGACCGCGACTCTCACCAGGTCCGGCTTCCGCGGGGCCGGACGGTCGCAGGGGAGGGCCACGATCGTGCCGTACACCCACGCCACTGCGCCCGAAAGCGCGAACAGGGCAACCGGGTTGAATCCCGAACCCAACCCGATCTCGAGGAAGATTCCCGCCGCGGCGGCCGTCGTGAATGTCTCGGGCGAACGCAAGCCCACGGACCGCACGGCGAGAAGGAGACCCAGAGCGAGACCGGCGAACGTCGGGACCGAACGGACCCAGTCTTCCGGGAGGGAGGTGGCCGCCCCGTGGAGCCCTCCCCCCGTGGAATACGCGATTGTTTCCTCGCTGAGGGAGAGCGCCACGACCACCGATAGATAGCTCCCGACGCCGAGGGACCGGGGCAGGAGCCGGGCGACGAACAGCGAGATCGGCACCCAAGAGGCGATCTCCACGATGACTCCATCGGCGCCTCGGTCGCCGGAGAGGGCGAGCGCGCCGAAGAGGGCAAGGTCGAGGAGGCACCAGAAGAAACAGACCTTCCCCGGGATCGACGACCATTCGGGAGTCACCAGGAGCCGGTCGAGCAGCCGAGGTGCCTTCACGTTCCCTGGCGGACCCCATACCTTGAGAGGAACTATCCGCCTTAGAACCTCGGACGGCGACCCCGACGCGTCGCCCGCCGATGCGCCGCCCCTTGCTACCCCTCCGGTTGCAAGAGGGCCCTGCTATCGCCAGTCGTCCAGCACATCGAACTCGGGGCGAAGATACGCGACGTCGTTCCCGGACACCATCGCGACCCCGATGAAGTCGGAACGGTACCCCATTCCGACCAACGTACGGTAGGTCTCCCGGTGACTCAGGTTGCAGCCGAACTGAATGCTCGGCGCCCTGCGGTCGCCTCCCAGCGCTTCGACCTCGGCGAGCAGTGCTTTGAGCCGCTCATTCCGGCCGGCCCCGGGTCGAACCATGGCGAAGCGGACGTAGGTCTCTCCGCTCGAAGCCTCGGTCCGCGCACCGATGTGGCACACGGCAAAACCCTCCAGCCGGGAGCGGTCGAACAGCAACACCGTCTCGCCCGCGTGCTGGTCGCGGACCGACTCGATCTCGCCGGTCACGTCGAACCCCGGAAGGAGCTCGTCGCAGAGGTCGCGGGTCTCGGAGAGAATCGAGGCTTGCTCAGGAAGCGGCTTGTTCGAGAGGAGCGAATACCTTGATTCCTCCTCGTTCCCGGTGGGCGCAGAGCCGACCGAACGCTCGAGCATCGGGGTGAGGTAGCTCGGCCAGTAGCCGAACTTCTGGTAGAGCGCGATGTGCTTCGGGCTGTTGGCGAACGTGAACAGGGCCCGATGGGTCACCTTCCATTCGCCGAACACCTCCTCGGTGCGTTCCATCAGGGCGCGGGCGATTCCACGGTCCCAGCGGTCGGGGGCTACCGTGAGAGGGCCGAACGTTGCGAGGCTTCCCCAACGCGTGAGGACGTTCGAGCCGACGAGTTCGCCGTCCTCCCGCGCGGCGATGAACCGGGTGTTCCTCGCCCGCCATCGGGTGCGATACGCATCCGCATCCCCGAACATCGTGGTCGGGTCCTTTCGCTCGATCGCGGCGAAGGCCGCCCGAAAGATCGCATCCCCACGATCGAGGTCTTGCTCGGTGATGGGGTCGACGACGAGAACCATGTTCGCCTCCGGGCGAGCGGTCTTGGCGCCTAAGGGTTTCTCGGAATCGCGTCGCGGGACGACCGATGCTTCCCCGAAAACCCCCCGGCGCGCGAGCAGGTCCAAGGACGGGAGCTGAAAGGTCTTAGAGCGGACAACGGCTGCACCCGGCGTGCGAGCGACCCAGGTGGTCGAGACCCTGCTCCGTTCCACGGAGCCTTCCCTCCGGTGGAAGACCCGAGTGCACGTACTTCGTGAGCCTACCACCTCACCTTCGCTCCGGTCGCTTCGGGAGGAGATCCGCAAGTCTCCGCGGGTCCGGGCGCTCCTCACCCGCCGGGATTCCCTCGGCCAACCGGGGACGAGTCGAGGAGTCTACTACAAGTGGCAAGGCGCTCAGTGGGCGCTGGCCCGACTCGCCGACCTCGGGTATCCGGAAGGGGACCCGACCCTGTGTCCGATGCGGGACCGAGTGCTCGACTTGTGGCTCCGGCCGAGCTACTACCGAGAGTACGACGCGACGACCAAGCATTCCGCGTATGGCCGACCCGCGGTCCCTCGCATGCAGGGCCGGTACCGACGCTGCGCCTCGCAACAGGGAAACCCACTCTACTTCCTCACGCGCCTGAAGTTGGACGACGGCCGGTGCGCCGACCTCGCGGAGCGACTGCTCCATTGGCGATGGCCGGACGGGGGATGGAACTGTGACCGCAATCCGTCGGCCGACACTTCCTCGTTCATGGAAACGCTACTCCCGATGCTCGGACTCTGGGCCTACGGTCAAGCGAGCCGGTCGGTCGCCGCGCGACGCGCGGCCACCGCGGCCAGCGAAGTGTTCCTGCGCCGACACCTATTCCTTCGGGTCTCGGACGGTCGAGTGATCCGTCCTGATTTTGTAAAACTCCACTACCCCACGTACTACCACTACGACATCCTTGCGGGGTTGAGGGCGATGGTCGAGATCGGCCGGATCCGAGACCCCCGCTGTAGGGAGGCGCTCGACCTACTCGAAAGCAAGAGGCTCCCCGACGGCGGATGGCCCGCCGAGGCAAGGTACTATCGATATTCGCCGCGAGAGTTCGCGGCCGGAGCCGAGTTTGTGAACTGGGGCGGTGTCAGCACAACCTGCATGAACCCCTGGGTGACGGTTGATGCGCTCTCGGTCTTGGTGGCCGCAGAGAGAGTCACAGTGTGAGACCGTCCGTCCGCTCGGCCGACCCAGTTCTACAGGGCACGGAGAAGCGCTTGGCCGTTGGGGGACCCCAAACCCGTGCACGGGTTCCACCCGGAACTCGCGTCGTACCCGCCGTTGTTCCCCGAGGTGATCTGGTGGAACGTGGCTTCGGCCCCGCTTGAGTAGAGCAGTGGGTTGGCGTAGCCGAGGGATTTTCCCAACGCTTGACCGTAGAGCGCCGTCAGCGCCGCCCAGAGCGGAGCGACCGCACTCGTCCCCCCGACCACCATCGGCTGTCCGTCGACGAGGACGGCGTATCCGGTCTCGGGGTCGGCGTTCGCCGCGACATCGGGTACCCCCCTCCCTTTGACCCCATTCGGGGCCGGCGGCACGTTCGCGGACGCCTGGTAGCTCGGGAGGGCGAACTTCTCGCTCACCCCGCCGCCGGTGGCTCCCTCGCCCTGCTTCAGGTCGTTCCAGACGACTTCCGAAACGATGGTGGTCCCCGACAGTTTGAGGCGGGTGCCTCCGCAGCCGATCACGTACGGGCTGGACGCGGGGAAGTCGACGGCCAGCGTCCCGACGGGTTCGCCGTCCGTTGCCCCCTGGTCCCCGGCGGCGGCGAGGACGGTGACCCCCTGGAGCGCCGCGTCGCGGGCGGCCTCCTCCAAGGCGTCCAATCCCTGGGCGCTCCAACCCTCCTCCGGACCTCCCCAGCTGATCGACACCACCGACGGTTGGTTCGTCTTGTCGTGGATCGCCGTGGTCAACGCGTCGACGAATCCCTGCTCGGAATTGGGAGCGAAATAGACCGCGATCCTCGCCTTCGGCGCGAGCGCACTGGTCATCTCGATGTCGAGCTCCACTTCGACGTCGGGGCCGTTCGGGTCCCCGGTCGGTGCGTTCGTGGACCCGTCGACCCCCACCGGGATCACGGTCGGCGCCGGGAGACCGAGCCCGGCAGAGAACTGCTGGATGTCGGTGAGCGAGTACCCGCCCCCGAACTCGAGCAACGCGACCGTGATCCCCGACCCGGTCACGTTGCTCGGAAACGCATACGCGGCACCGACGGTCGGAACCGATAGGCCGACCGCGGCGGGGTCGGCGTTCCGTCGGAAGTGGGGGCGCAGCAGGGGGCGGCTGTCGAGACCGAAGACGCCCACGATGATCCGCGAAAGGTGGGACGGAATCTGAATCGGGCCGTCGTGGCTTCGGTACCTTCCTGAGGGATGCTCGAACTCGACGAGCTCGACCCCGAACGCACGCGCAAGGTCGCTCGGTGAGCCCTTCACCTTCATGGTCCGACGCACGAGGGAGACCTCGCCCACCGTGAGGCCGAACTCCTCCGCGAAGCGGCGAACTTTCTCCACATCGGCGAGTCGGGCGCCGTGACGCACAGCGAAATCCTCCCGGTTCAGGTACCTTCGCCGACCGAGAGGTTCGGTGCCGATCTCCACCATCGATGCGATGCCATCGAGGGCGGACCCTCGGCGCAGCAACACCGAAACCTCGATCGGTTCCCCGCCCGGCCACGGGCCGACCTTGCGAGAACCTTTCCCGGAAGGCGGCTGACTTCCCGGAACCTCCAGGACTACTGGGCGCGCGGGGTTCACGAATGTCGACATCGAAGTGGCCGGCGGGCACCGGGATAGGACGGTCGGCTCTTAGCGTCTCTATCGAAGCGCCTGACATTTGGCTCCTATCTGACGGCCCACGGTCCGAACTCCTACGATCTTCCCGAAGAGTAGATGAGACGAGGCCGGGTGGGGAGGCCGAGGCCCGGTCGAACCGATTCGGGAAACCTGCCGCACCGCGAGATTCTCGCTCTATGACCCCCACGCCGTCCCCCGCACCCCCCCGAAGTTCTCGAGAGATCAAGGTTCGGCGCATCCGATCGGCAGAGTGGGCGGCTCATCGCGAGTTGCGCCTGAAGGCCCTGGCGAGCGACCCGATGGCCTTCGGGTCAACGCTAGCCCGCGAGCGCGAGTTCTCCGAGGATCTCTGGAAGGAACGGACCGATCGGGGGGCGTCCTCGATGGAGAGCGCTCTCTGGGTCGCGGACACCGGAGAGGGCACTCTCGTTGGAATGGCGTCGGTGGTGTTCCTCGATGGTCGGTGGCATCTCTTCGCGATGTGGGTCGAGCCGACGTACCGGGGCCATGGGCTGGGGGCTCGGCTGCTCGATGCCAGCATCGCCTGGTTCCGAGACGTCGCCCCCGGCCAGCCCCTGCATCTTGACGTCAATCCGAGGCAAGGAGCGGCGGCGCGATTGTACGAGGGTCGGGGTTTCCGGCGAACGGGAACCTCGGGCCCGCTCGGTCACACGGAGGGCCAGACATTCGTCTCCCTGGTCCTCGATGTGATGTGAGTTGATGCGCAGGAGTGCGAGACCCACCAAGGGCGGCCCACGGCCCGCCGAAGGCAACCATTCTTCCTGTGGTGGGATGTGCGGTGGGAAGGACGAGGGGACGGGGCATGAACATCCACGGACGCGTTCGCCGGTCCTTAGAGTGCCCGCCCGTCTGATCGACGATGAAGGCGATGCGACTGGTCGCAGAGGGTAAACCCCTCGAGGCGCAAGAGGTCGCGACCCCGACCGCCGGCCCTCGCGGCGCGGTCGTCAGGGTGACCGCCGCGGGGGTCTGTCACTCCGACCTCCATCTGATCTCCGGCGCCTACGACCTGGGAGGGGGCCGCAAGCTTTCGACGACGGGAGGCGGGTCCGTCCTCCCGTTGATCCCGGGGCATGAGATTGCCGGCTGCGTCGAGACGCTCGGGAGCGACGTTCCGTCCTCCGTAGTCAAGGTCGGAGACCCGGTGGTGGTCTATCCCTGGATCGGCTGCGGTGCGTGTCGGGAGTGCGCCTCGGGGAAGGAAAACCTATGCGAGGGGGCGCAGGGGTTCCTCGGCTTCATGCGGGACGGAGGATACGCGGAACACGTTCTCGTCCCGGAGGTGCGGTACCTGGTCCGTGCGGACGGGATCGAGCCACCGCCGGCCGCCACCCTCGCCTGTGCGGGGGTCACGGCGCTCAACTCGGTCGAGCGGTGCCGACTCGGGCGGGACGACCTTCTGTTCGTCATCGGTGCCGGTGGGGTAGGGAGCACGGCGATCCAGATCGCGAAACGGGTCGCCCACGCGAGGGTCGCCGTGGCGGACCTCGACGATTCGAAGCTGGACCGCGCGCGTCAGCTGGGAGCGGACTTCGTCTTCAACACCTCGAAGGTCGAGGCGAAGGAACTCCTCTCGCAGACGCGAGCCATCAACCACGGCCGGGGCGCGGACGCGGTCATCGACTTCGTCGGCATCCCGCGGACTTCCTCCCTCGGTTTTCGTCTTCTCGCTCGTGAAGGCCGACTGGTGGAGGTTGGCCTAGCCGGTGGCGAGATGTCGTTCCCTTTGCCGCTCCTGCCTCTTCTCGCGGCGGAGATTCTGGGGAGTTTCACAGGGACCCTCGCGCAGCTTTCGGAGGTTGTTCGACTGGCGAGGGAGGGAGTGATCGACCCGTTTGTCAGCCGGTCGTACCGACTCGAGGAGGCCAACGACGTTCTGGCGCGATTGGAACGCGGGGAAATCGAAGGCCGCGCGACGCTTCGCCCTTAGGAGAGTGGACCCCTCCGGGGCGAACAAGTTGCTTCTCGAGGACTTCCGCGGGCGGGCGAGGCGTGGATAAATAGCGCTCTCGCCCTCCGCCTTTTGCTCACGGGTGGGCGATGACCGACGAATCGTTCAAGAAGGCGCTCGAGGACACCCGACGCGCTGCCCAGGACCTCGCAAAGTCCACGGCCCGGCTCACGAAACGTGTCGTGGCGAAGGCCGAGACGGCGGCCAAGGACCCTTCCCGATCGGCGAAGAAAGTGGCCGACCGGGTGGCGAAGGAACTCGACGCGGCCGCGAAAGAGATCGACCGGATCCTTCGCGATCTCTGAAGGGGGTTCGGGGGCGACCGCCGGCGACGGATTCGCCGGGCGCGGCTTCGTGCGGACGGGTGATCACGGTAGGGTAAGCTCGCCGCGGATTACGGGGACGCAGTGCCCCCCGACGCGAACGTTCACGGGACGACCGTCGCGAAGGTCGGCACGAGCGTAGATCCGGCTCGGGCGAAAGATCTCCATTCCCTGCTCGATCACCACCGATCGGCCGGGGCTCACGAGGCCGTGCAGGACCATCCAGGCGATCGCTGGGCCCGCGGCGCTTCCGGTGGCGGGGTCCTCTCCTCCGGAAAAGATCATCCGAGTGTGGGCGGCGCTCGACGGGTCTTCGGTCTCGGTGGAGAGCAGGTAGAAGAACTTCGCGTCGGTCTTCCGAAGGTAGTCGTCCATTGCGAACGAGACGGGCCGGACCCGGCGGAGCGCCAAGAGCGAGCGGAACGGAACGACCGCGAACGGAACCCCGGTAGAGACCGTCTGGATGGGGTGCTTCTGGTCGAGGTCCTCCGGGGGGACGTTCAGCGCGGCCGCGACCGTTGTGAGTTCGTGGGTCTGACCGACCTCAGGGTCGTTCTGGACCATCTCCCCGAACGCACTTCCGTCTCGGACCGAGAAACTCACCGGAATCTTGCCGACCTTGAGGCGGAGCGCCACCTCGGAGAGGTGCTTCTGGGCACTGAGCACGCTCGCCGTCCCGAGCGTGGGGTGCCCGGCAAATGGCATCTCTCCTGCGACCGCGAAGATCCGGGTCCGGAAGCCCTGCAGGAGGTCCACCGCGTCCCCCTCAGGGAACACGAACGTCGTCTCCGAGAGATGGGTCTCTCGGGCGATCGCCTGCATCTCCTCGTCGGTCAATCCGTGAGCCTCCGGAAAGACCGCGAGTTGGTTGCCCTCGAGCGGGGACCTTGCGAAGACGTCCAACCAGACGAAGTGGTACGTTCGTGGCATCGAACGCGATCGAGAGGGCACGGCCGATTAAGAGTTGCCTTCGAGCGCGGGACGGACCACGGCCGGGGTGCCCCGACCGTGAGGGAAGATGCCGAGATCTCCGGCCGGACCCGAGGCGGTCAGCCGGGGAATTCGAGTCCCGAATGCAGGGTGAAGACGTACATGCGGTCGGCCGGGGTTTCCGTCACCCCCCCGGTGGAGCGGTAGAGGGCCACGGCGGCCGCGTTCGATGGGTCGGTGAACACGAACACTTCCTCGAACCCGCGTTCCCGGCAGTCGCGCAGCAGGGTCGTGATCAAGGCCTTGCCGATCCCGTGCCGACGGAAGTCTTCGTCCACGGAGATCTCGTAGAGGAACATCTGCCGCCGACGCGTGGTGAGCTGCAGCAGCTCCGTGCCGCGGAGGAAGCCGAGCGCTTCACTGCCCTCGAAGGCCATGAGGAGAATGTTGCGGAGGTCCGCCAGGTACGCTCGGACGGCCGCGACGTCCGGGGTCTCGTCGAACAGGTAGCCCGCATGGACGACCGCCAGTTCGTCCCCGGGAAGCAGCCGCCGGACCCGCATTGGGAGCGGGAGCCCGTCTCGGTACTTGGACTCTGGGTGAGTTTCGACTCACAGGCCCAGGGTCCCAGGGCCGGAAGATTGGGCAGGGCCGCCCACGCAAGCCCCGTCCGCACGTCCCGGGACATGCCGGTCCACTAGAGTTTATCTTCTCTTTCCGGCGGGATTTCCTAGCCTATTTCTGTCCTTCCGGGACCTAGAGACCTCCAAGGAGAGCGAGGAGGTTCGAGAACGATGAGCGCGACCGAAGAGGAGACGAGGGCGATCCGCCGACGGAACTCGAGAGGCTTGGAGCCGGTGGCCGCGGCGGTGGTCATCGCCGTGGTCGTGGCCGCCACGGGGGCTGCGGGCTACGTGGTGCTGAGCGAGTTCGACCACGGGTCTACGGCTTCGACGCAGGAACACAGCTGTCGGCCCGCCTCGTCCCCGCTGTGCGGGGGGCCGGCCAACACCACGGGAATCGGCGTCCCGGTGGGAGCGGCCGCTCCCCTTTCTCGCGGATAGCGACTCGCGAGGAAGCCGGCCCGGCTGCCCCCTCGCCGAGAGCGTCCAGACCGCCGGGAACCCCGGGGGCATGCCGGGAAATCGCCGACCGGAGTCCGAGGGGCCCGCGCCCTAATACCGAGCCTCGGCCTGCGCGGGCCCGCCATGACGCGCGTCGGGGCCGGAGTGCTGGACGCCATAGGAAACACGCCGCTCATCCCGCTTCGCACGGTCGTGCCATCGGGGTCCGCGCAGGTCCTCGTCAAACTCGAGTTCACCAACCCGACCGGCAGCATGAAGGACCGCGTCGCGAAGGCGATGATCGAAGCGGCCGAGAAGGACGGACGACTTTCCCCCGGCGGCACCGTCGTGGAATACTCCGCCGGGACCACCGGTATCTCGCTCGCCCTCATCTGCGCGGCCAAGGGATACCGGCTCCACGTGGTCTTCTCGGACGCCTTCGCGGAGGAGAAACAGCGGACGATGCAGGCGTTCGGCGCTCAGGTCACGGTCGTTCGGAGCGACCGCAAACAGATCACCGAACGTTTGATCAAGCAGATGGTGGCGACCGCTCAACAGTTGGCCGCGGAGCCGGGCCACTGGTTCTGTGACCAGCTCACCAACCGAGACGGCGCCGCGGGTTATCATGCGCTGGGAGATGAAATCTGGGAACAGACCGGAGGGGCGGCCGACGCATTCGTCCAGGGCGTCGGGACAGCCCACTCGTTGCACGGGACCACCGAGGCTCTCTGGAAGCACAATCCCAGAATCCAGGTCGTCGCCTGGGAGCCCACCGAGTCCGCGGTCCTCTCGGGTAAACCGACCGGTTCGCATCAGATCGAGGGCGTGGGAATCGGGTACGTCCCTCCCCTCTGGGACCCCCGGCTCGTGAACCAGATCGTCACCGTGTCGACTGCGGAAGCGGCTGCCATGGCCCGGAGGCTCGCACGAGAAGAGGCGCTGTTCGTCGGCACCTCCTCCGGAGCGAACGTGGTGGCCGCGCTGAAGGTCGCGAGGGAACTCGGGCCGGGGGCTACGGTAGTCACATTGATGGTGGATTCGGGCCTGCGGTACCTGAGCACGGACCTCTTTCGGGGACCATGACCGACTCAGGAACCCCGCTCTCTCGAAACTGTCCGCTCTGCGAAGAGCCGATGGAACGGGGCTGGGTCCTCGCTCAGCCGGCCATGATGCCCGCAGGAGGCGGCTGGCCCTCCACCATAGGATGGCTCACTCCCACGGATGGCCCTACCGGGCGCGGGATTCGGGACCAGGCGTTCGCCCAGCCGCTCGTTCCGACGGGAATATACGCCTGGGCACCGGTCCCTCGTTTCCCGGCATGGCGGTGCACCCACTGCAAACGGGTCGAGTTCACCTACGGGGACGCCATCTTGAAGGTGGCCCCGGAAGACGAGCCCAAGAAGCCCTTCCCGGTTCGCCACGGAAGCGACTTCGAGTAGAGACGGACCCACCGACCGGCCTATTTCCGACCGTCTCGTTCGCTGACCCAACTCCGAGCGAAGGTGAGGTTCGACTCCAGGCTCAGGGAGCCCTCCCACCGGTGTAGGGCAGCCGGGAGCGGCCTCGCGGGCGAAGCCCGGGCCGCTTCGAGGATCCCTGAGAGGTAGTCCCGGGTCTCTCGAATGCCCTCGGTGGTCGTCACCGGACCGTGTCCCGGGAGGACCCGTTCCGGGCCCAGCCGCTCGAGCTCTCCGAGCTCTTCGACCCAGTGTTGCGGGTCCCCATTGCCCATGCTCGGCTGGACACCGACCACGACGAGGTCCCCCGCGAACAGCACCTTCTCATGAGGGAGGAACAGGAAGGCGTCGGCCTCGGTGTGGCCGCTCCCTAGACTGACCAGTTCCGCGCCCCGCGGTCCGGGGAGGGCGACCCGGGAGTCGAACGTGTGGTCCGGGGGTACCACTTTGAGACTACCCACCGAGGCGAGCAGGGCCCGATTGATCTGGAGGATGAACTCGAGGTCCTCCCGACTGGTTTCGGTCCGCATCTCCCCGCGGCGGCTCTCGAGCTCCAGGATGTCCTTCTCGAGCGATTCCCGACGGAGTTCGGCCATCATCTGGTCGGCGCTCTCGAGCAGGATCTCCCGGGTCCGCCGAGTTCCCCAGAT
>CAZCNZ010000186.1:0-5322 GCA_964500245.1 uncultured Thermoplasmatales archaeon
CGTGCGCGACGGGCGCCGGGCTCGGGTCGCCGAGATCCTGGGCGGCTCGACCTCGTTCGAGGAGTTCTCGAAGCGCATCGATTGGGACCGGACGCTCGCGTTCTCCTACCCGGTCCCCGAAGGGATCTACCTCAACCCCAATAACCCGGACCTCACGCCCGAGCGCCGGGAACAGATCCGGGCCCAGATCCGCCAGCGCCTCGAGGCGTACCCGGACGCCCACATCGAGGTGCTCGACCCGCAGACGATCTACCGGGGCCACAACCTCTCCCACGCCCCGGCGCTGTTCATCCGGGTCGACAACATGTGCACCGAGCCTCGCATGGACTTCGGGTACCCGAGGCCGCTCATCCGGAAGCGGCCGACCTACTTCACTGGGTCCGGCACCCACCGCATGAACGGGATCTTGATCGGCGCCGGGGACGGAATCCGTCCGGGCGCGGACCTCGGGACCGTCGACCTCGTGGACGTGGCGCCAACGATCCTCGACGGGATGGGCTGCGACCTACCGTCGGAACAGACCGAGCGGTCGTTCGGGCGGCGGCTCGGCCTCCCCGGCTGAACGTTCCCTCCGCCGGAACCCTTTTCGGGGGGGGCCAACTTCGACCTCGGATGCCCGGACGCACGGTCGACCTCGTCGCCGTGGGTCCGCCGCCGCACGACCCGTACGACCCGGCGGCGAGCGCCTGGGGTCTCGCGGCGGCGCTCGCGGTCCGTGGGGATGATGTCCGGGTGCTCCACCTCCCCGGCTCGGACGCCGACCGCGTCCCGCCGGGAGTGACCGCGGTTCCGGTGCAGATCCCGCTCCGACGGCCGGGCGGGCCCCACGAACCGGCCGAGTTCGCCGCCGCCGCGGGACGTCTCCTCCGCAAGAAGGTCGACTGGGTGCTCCGCGACCCGGCCGGGCTCGGTTCGCTCGGAGTCCCCCGGTCCCGCCGGGGACCCCCGCTGGTGGCAGGGTTCGTTCGCGCGGTGGAACTGCGCTCGTACGAGGGAGAGCACTCGGGTCGTGCCGTCGCGGGCGTCGTCGACCGGTTCGACACCTGGCTCGACCACCGGTCGGTCCGCCGTCTCGAGCGCTCGGCCCTCACGGAGGCGGACCGACTCTTCTACGACGCGCCCGAGGTCGCCCACGCCCTCACCGAGGAGTACGCGGTGCCGGAACACAAACTGATCCTCCTCCCTCCGGCGGTCCCGTCCCTCCCCCCGCTCCCCACCCGAGAGGCGGCCCGCCAGGACCTTCGCATCCCTCCGGATGTACCGGTCGTCGTGGCCCCGACGGCGTTTGAGGCACCGGAGCCGAGCGGGCTCGACCGCGTCCTCGAGGCATTCCGCCGGGTCCGTCCGTTCTTCCCCGGAGTGCGCCTCGTGGTGTGCGGTGCGCCGGCCCCATCCGACCCGGGGGTGATCGCGGTCCCCGACCGTCGCGCGGAGACCTTTGCGGATGCGATTGCGAGCGCCAACGTCGCGCTCTTCGCCCGACGCGCGCCGGGCTTCGACCCGGGGATGGTCCTCGCCGCGCGGGCCGGCGTGCCGCCGATCGTGCTACCCGATGCCCGTATCCCCATCGACCCCGCCGGCGGGATGCGCGTTGCCGCGAGCGTCGACCCGGGCGACCTCGCATCCGTGCTCGCAGAACTGCTCGCCGACCCCGCGAGTCAGAAGACGGTGGGACGCGCCGCGACCCGGTTCGCCGAGGCGTTTCTCCCGGACCGCGTCGCGACGGCCCTGGATGGAATGATCGCACCGCCGGGAGGACCGTTCCCGGCTACGGGTCGCGCTCGGTCGGCTCGTCGAGACGCCACTCCTTGAAGCCGCGGCCGCCCGAGGCGCGACGCACAGAACCGACCACGCCGTCCCATCGAAGATTTGCCGGAAGGTCTCCCGAATCGATCCGGTCGAGCACAACGCGGAATCGCTCCCGGAGCTCCGCAAACGGGTCTTCCTCCCCCGGACGAATCCACGGACGCGCCGCTCGAATCACCCGAACCCCCCCTTCCGGGGAGGTGGCCCACACCCCGACCGGGGCCGCTCGGGTGCCCTCGGTCCGCGCCGCGAGCCTGCGTGCCGCCGTTTCCGATGGCAGCACGACCGCGACCCAGTTCCCCCACGCCCGCCGCTTCAACGCCTGCACGAGCACCTCACGGCTCCCCGAGACCTTCGCCTCGACGAGGCCGACCTCGTTGCCGCGTCGAGCGACGAGGTCGAAGTAGTCGTTCGCGTCGAGGTTTGGGTAGACCCGGTAGCCTCCCTGCTCGAGGAACGCGGCGGCCGTCCGCACGACCTCCCGCTCGCTGACCCGGGGCGCCCGTCGGGCACCCTCGGAAGTCACGGTCCGCTCCTCAGGAACCAGTGGTCGAGGCGCGTTCGTGGGATTCCGAGCACGATCGGGCGCCCGTGCGGACACGAATACGCTGCCTCGGGGAGCGCGTGCAGCGCGGTCAACACCCGCGAGAACTCCTCCGGGCTGACCTCGTCACCCGCTCGGATCGCGGCGTGGCAGGCAACGATGGCCGCCCGGCGCTCCTCGAGACCGTCGGGCATCGTCGGGCGACCGCCGCCCGCAAGGTCGTCGAGCAGCTCGGTCACCGATTCCGCTCGGGCCGACCGGCCCCGGTAGGCGGGAACCGAACGGACCAGGACGGAGTCCGGGCCGAACGCGTCGACATCGAACCCGGCCGCTCGAACGGTCTCCCCGTGAGCCTCGAGCGTGCTCCGCCGCACGCCGGAGAGCGGCAGTGGCACCGGGACCACGAGGGTCTGCTTCTGGAGCGCGCCCGTTCGTCGGAGCTCCTCGTAGAGCAACCGCTCGCTGGCAGCATGCTGGTCGATGAGGACGAGGCCGTCGTCGGTCTCGGCGACCCAGTAGAGCGCGTGCACGCACCCGAGCAGCGTCATTCGCGGATGGCCCGCCGCCGCGGGGACCGGCCGGGTCGCCGCCTCGGGCACCGGGCCCTCCAGCGTTCGCTGCACGCTCAAGCGGGCGACCAGGGACGGGGCGGAACCCGCAGGGGGCGCGGAGGGGGTCCGGGGCGGCGACGGAGCGGTTGGCCTCGCGGCGAACGGCTCGGAGACCTGAGGCGCAGCGACGAGCGCTTCGCGCACCGCCTGGCGCACCACGTCGAGCATCTCTCGTTCTTGGGCGAAGCGAATCTCTCGTTTCGTCGGGTGGACATTGACGTCCAGCCGCTCGGGGTCGACCTCGAGGTGAACGACGCCGACCGGGAACCGGGTCCGGGGAAGGTAGTCGCCGTAGGCGAGGCGGACGTTCTGCGCGAACGATCGCGAGCTGATCGCACGGCCATTGACCGCGATGAAGAGGCCGCGGGACGAAGCGGCCGCAACGCCCGGGCGGCCGAGCGCCCCGAAGAGGCGGCCACCGGGAACCTCGGCGGACAAGAGGAACGACGACGAGAGGAAGCCGGGACCGAGCACGCGCGCTGCGGCGTCCTTGAGGTCGTGTGCGGGGGGGTACGTGCCGACCTCGTGGCCTTCCGACTCCACCCGAAGAGCGACCTGGGGTCGCGCGAGGTAGAGCCGCTCGACCGTTTGGAGGACCTCGATCTGTTCCGCGGCGGCGCTTTTGAGGAACTTCTTTCGGGCGGGGGTGTTGAAGAACAGGTCCTCGACCTCCACCGTGGTGCCCGGGGCCCGTGGCGCCGAGAACCGACCGGCCACGGCCCCGCCCACCACGGAGATCCCCTCGGCCGATTCCCGGTCGGGAGGCCGGGAGAGCAGCCGGAATCGGGACACCGAGGCGATCGCCGCCAGCGCTTCCCCCCGAAACCCGAGCGTACCGATCCGTTCGACCGGGCCCTCCGGCGGGAGCTTGTTGGTGGCGTGGCGTTCGACCGCCAATTCGAGCTCGTCCGGTGGAATCCCCGAGCCGTCGTCCGCCACCTCGATCCGTTCGAGGCCTCCGTCAACGATCCGGACGGTGACCGTGTTCGCTCCCGCGTCGACCCCGTTCTCGACCAGTTCCTTGACCACGGACGCCGGTCGCTCGACGACCTCCCCGGCGGCGATCCGCTCGACCGTCTCGTGCGATAGACGACGGATCGGCGTGCGCACCGGCGAAGTGGCCGCCGTCACGAGGGCTCCTGCGAGGCCGGCGGTGCACCCGAGGCCCGGGCCTTGAGCTCGCGCAGCTTACGGGCCGCTTCCTCGGGAGTGAGGCGGGTCGCGTCGAGCGCCCGCAGCTCGCTCACGACGGGGTGTTCGGCGGTTCCCCCGGGCAGCAGGACGGCCTGGGTGTACCGCGGACCGCGACGGCGGGTCCCCTTCGCGGACGCCGGCAGCGCGCTCTCGGTCTCTAAGCGGCGGAGGAGGCGTTCCGCCTCCTCGAGCACTCCTTCGGGGAGCCCTGCCAGGCGTGCGACATGGACGCCGTAGCTCCGGTCGGTCGCTCCGGGCACGAGGCGGTGCAAGAAGACGATCCCGTCGGGTCCCTCCCGTACCGCGAAGTGGGCGTTTTCCGCCGCCGAGAGCCCGCGGACCAGGTCCGTCAACTGGTGGTAGTGGGTCGCGAGGAGGCACCGCGCGCCGGTCGCGTCGTGGATGTGGCGCAGCGTCGCCCACGCGATCGCGAGCCCGTCGAAGGTGCTCGTCCCGCGGCCGACCTCATCGAGAAGGACGAGCGAACGGGCGTCGGCCGCCCTCAGGATCTCGGCGACCTCGCTCATCTCCACCATGAAGCTCGACTTCCCGCGGCCGATCTCGTCGGTGAAGCCCATCCGGGTGAACAGCTGGGTGACGAGCCCGACCCGGGCGAACTTGGCCGGGACGAACGAACCCGCCTGCGCGAGGACGACCAGGAGTCCGACCTGGCGCATGAACGTCGACTTCCCCGACATGTTCGGGCCCGTGAGCACGAGCATCCTTCGGGTTCCGGGCTCTAGGTCGAGGTCGTTCGGGACGAACGACTCCCCGAGGATCCGTTCGAGGACCGGGTGGCGGCCCTCGCGGACGACGAGGACCGAGGAATCGTCGACCGTCGGCCGAACGTACCCCCGGGTCTGCGCGAGATGGGCGAACGTGGCGAGCGCGTCGAGCTCGCCGACCGCGCGGCTGACCCGGTGGATCGCGGGGACGTGGCGTTCGACCGAATCGAGGAGCTCCTCCCAGCGGGAGGCCTCGGCGGTGCGGATCCCATCGCGGGCCTCCAGAATCCGACGTTCGACTTCCTCGAGCCGGTCCGAGGTGAACCGCTCGGCCTGCGCGACCGTCTGTCGTCGGCGGAAGTGAGGCGGCACGCGGGCGAGGTGCGGCTTCGTGACCTCGAAGTAGTAGCCGAACACCTGGTTGTAGCCCACCTTGAGCGTG
>CAZCNZ010000187.1:0-3685 GCA_964500245.1 uncultured Thermoplasmatales archaeon
GTGCCCGACGCTCGAAGCACCTCGCGAAACTCCGCTCGGAGCTCCGCCTTCAACTCGACGTCGATGGAGGCGAACGGCTCGTCGAGCAGCACGAGGCGCGGCCGCGCGGCGAGCGTGCGTGCGAGGGCGACGCGTTGAAGCTCGCCTCCGGACAGCTGGTTCGGACGCCGATCCTCGAACCCGGCCAGGTGGAGGAGTTCGACCAGTCGGCCGACCTCCTCTTCGACTTCACGCCGCGGCCGGTGCTGGAGGAGGGCCGCGTACGCGATGTTCTCATAGACCGAGCGGTGCGGAAAGAGCGCCGGGTCCTGGAACATCAGGACGATGCCGCGCCGGTGCGGTGGCCGCCGAGTGATCTCCTCGCCGTTCAATCGGACCGAGCCCTCGGTCGGGCGCTCGAGGCCCGCGAGGCATCGCAAGAGGGTCGTCTTCCCGCTCCCGTTCGGCCCGAGCAGGACGAAGAACTCTCCTTCGAGAATCTGGAACGAGACGCCCCGGAAGACGGGCACTCCTTCCCACGCCGCCGCGAGGTTCTCCACCTCGAGGACGGGCTTAGAGCTCGGCACGACGCCCTCCGACCGTGATCACCACGAAGACAGCGAGGCTCAGGAGAAGGAGGAGGCCGGCCGCGGCGTCGGCGACCGGGAACAGGCGGACCTCGGAGAGGGCGTAGAGGGCGACGGGCAGAGTGGTCAGCGGGGGCGGCACGAGGAAGTTCGTCGCCGTGAACTCTCCCAGGCCGAACGCAAAAGCGAACAACCCGACGGTGACGAGGCCGTCCTGGACGCGAGGAAGGTCGGCGTCAAGGAACGCCCCCATCGACGAAGCGCCGAGCGTGCGCGCGGTATCGCGGGCGGCGCTGGAGAGGCCGGCGAGCGGAATCTCGAGGCTCTGGAGGGCGAACGGCAGCGCGAGAATCGCCTGGCTCACGACGACGAGCGTCCAGACGTTCGTTCCCCCGGTTCCAAGCACGGGACGCCAGAACGAGGAGAGCGCGAACGCCAGGACGACCGGGGAGAGGAGGAGCGGGATGAACAGGAGCAGTCCAAGCGCCGCGGCCCGGTCCGGCCGCCGCACGATCGCATAGCCGCTCACCACACTGAGAAGGAGCGCGAGGAGGGCGGCGACCACCGCAAAGAATAGCGTGTTCCCGAGCGCGCCGACCGCCGAGACGCCGAGGTGGTTGGTGGTGGTCGAGGAGAAGAGGGTGGACCAGGCCGCACCGGCGCCGTAGTTGCCGGTCGGGGCCACCGTCCGGTAAAGGACGGCGCAGAGGAGGGCGGCCTCCGCGACGAGGACGAGGACCGTCTCGACCGCGAGCGCCCAGCACGAAGGGGAGTGCCAATCGATGGGGCGCGGGCCGGCGGTCCGACGACCCGGGTTCGCCCGGAGGCGGCTCACGAGCACGAGATACGCTCCCGTCGGGAGCAACAGTAGGACGACCATCGCGAGCGCCAGAATCGCGGCCGCGTTCGGCTGGAGGAAGGTCTGGTCGAGGACGTAGACCTGGGCCTCGAGCGTGTAACAGCGCGCGCTGGGCCCGCAGAGGAGGAGTGGG
Source organism: uncultured Thermoplasmatales archaeon (assembly GCA_964500245.1). Classification (GTDB taxonomy): domain Archaea; phylum Thermoplasmatota; class Thermoplasmata; order Lutacidiplasmatales; family UBA184; genus Lutacidiplasma. The sequence continues at coordinate 1,559 of CAZCNZ010000187.1, forward strand.
GGAGCGAACGACAGGGCCGAGAAGAGGAAGGTGAGAAGGCCGCCCGCCGCCGCTCCCACCCATGTCGGCCGGGCCCAGACCTCCCGGTAGGCCCGAAACGGAGAACCCCCCAGGGTAGCGACCGTCTCCTCGAGTTCCACGGAGGCCGTCTCGCACCCGGTCGCCGTGAGCAAGAGCACGATCGGGACGTTGAAGAACAGGTTCGCGGCGATGATCGCGGGAATCCCGCTACCGAACCACGCGGTGAACGGGAGGACGGAGGAGAAGACCCCGGACGGCCCGAACAGGTCGAGGACGCCGAGGACCACCACGAGGCTCGGCAGGAGGAACGGTATGAGCAGCAGGGAGCGCAAGAGGGCTCTCCCGCGGAAAGCGTACCGTCCGACGAACACCCCGGCCGGGTAGCCGATCGCGACCGCGAGGAGCGCGGAGATCGTTCCTTGTTCGAGCGAGTTGTCGAGAGAGCGAACGTTCCTCGAGGCGGAAAGCACGGAGACGAAGCCGCTTCCTCCACCCACTTGGCTCCAGGCGTTGGCGAAGAGCAAGGTCACCGGAAGAAGGGCGAAAAGGACGACGAATGCGATGACGGGAATCAGGAACCCGAACCCCTCCTGTCGGAACCGCACGGTCAGCCCCCTGCGAGCGACTCCCAGGTGTCGAGCCAGCCCCCGGGGGCGGTGAGGTTCGCGGCTACCCAGGACGGCTGGGTATCATTGTTGAGGGCCACCACCGTCGCCGGGTCGATTGTTGCAGAGAAGGCCGACGGCACCGCCACGGTGTCGTTGGCAGGGTACTCCCACTCGTTCTCTGGGAGGTACGACTGGAACGTTCCCTGCAGGATGAACCGCTCGAGCGCTTCGGCAAGCGAGGAGTGCCGGGAACCGTGGACCACCCCGACCCCGTAGATGGTCCTCCATCCGTACGCGGTGCCGTTCCACCAGGAGACCGTGGAATTCTTGACGGGCCCACCCCAGACGGCCGCATACGCGGCGTCGGTCGCGTAGCTCACAAACAGCTGATTCTGCCCGAGAGGGGTGTCGAACTCGCCGAACCCGGTCCCCCAGTCCGTGACGGGGATCGGGTGGGGCCCCGCGAAGAACCGTTGCCAGAACTCCTGCCACGGCCGGTGCAGCACCGACTCGTAGTACTCGATCTGCCAGACGAGGAACTCCTCACCGGTGATGTCGAGAACGGGGTTCTCGGTCAGGAGCTGGGCCGCCCAGCTCGCGTTGTCCACGAACTCCGGGAAGGTGGCATTCGCCACCTCACCCTGCGTTTGGTTCAGGAAATTCGAGGTATAGTCTACCCCCAGGAAGCCGTATTCGTAGGGAACAACCCCGTGCGATGGGTCCAGCTCCGAGACGATCCACGGCGGGACGGACGCGAGCTCGGGCGGAGTGTAGTTCTCGAGGAGACCGAGGGAATCCGCCTCGGGGGCGGTGATTTCGTCGAGGCCGACCACCAGGTCGGCCGCCGGAAGACCGTACTCTGCGGGAGACTCGAGGGCGCTCACGAGGTTCCCCGTCGGACATTCGAGTTGGACTTTGACGCCCTCGGCTTTTTCGAATTCCCCGAGGAGCATCGTGAGATTGGGGGCCCCGCCCCCGCAGTTGCCGCTGAACAGCGCCTGATAGGTGTACACCACGAGCACGGTGCCCCCGGACGCCGCGCCGGAGGCGTAGTACTCGTACGCCCCGAAGCTCGCGACGACCACGACAAGGGCGATCGCCACCGCGACGAATGCCCGGCCCAGCCGGCCCGGTCGTCGAACTCGCCGGGGCGGCGGAGCCGCAGGAGCAGAGTCGCTGGTCACGTCCTCCGCGGGCCGGCGGAGATTCCCTTCAGGTGTCGCATCGCGTTCCCTTCGCGGGCATTATCCCGTGCAGGTTCGTGGGGTCGACGAGGTCCCCCTCGTCCTCTCAGCCGGTTCCCAGCTCCCCCTGCCGAGCGCAGAAGGGCGCCTCTCCGCTTAAGATTTCGGGATTGCGCTCCACCTCCGTATTATACGCACGCCGGTTCTTCCTCCCGGCAGTATCGTATGACCGACCCCATGGAGAAGCTCCGATTCGGCTCGGAGCTCGTCAAGCGCGGCTTCGCCCGCATGCAGCAGGGCGGAGTCATCATGGA
>CAZCNZ010000188.1:0-4429 GCA_964500245.1 uncultured Thermoplasmatales archaeon
CCGCTCCTTCTCGACGAGGCTGTCCGACCGCTTCCGATAGTCCTCCTCGAGCGCGTCGAGCTGGGCGCGTGCCTCCTTGAGGGAATCGTACTGCCGGCGGATCGAGAGGTCGGAGTTCTCGACCGTCGCCTCGCGCTTGACGAGGGCCGCTTCCCGGAAGTGAAGGGCCTCCTCCTTCTTGCTGAGTTCGTCGGCGAACCGGAACATCCGGCTCTGCCCCGAAGTGATCAGCTCCCGCTCGTGCACCCGGGTCCCCGAGGAGATCAAGTGCAGGAACGACCCCGAGGTCTGATAGAAGATTGCCGAGAGGAACAGGCTGACCGCAAGGTCGTTCGATGCGCCACCGGAGGACGAGACGGGGAAATAGACGAGGAGCGCCGAAGCGACCGGGAGGACCGCGCAGATGGCGCTCGCCCACTGCCGTCCGCTCCAGGCTGTCCAGGTGAGAACGAAGCCGACGAGCGCGAGCGAAATCGCCGCGAGCTCCGCGGGGTAGAACCACTTCCAGAGGGCGAGCGTGACGAAGGGGCCCTCTCCCGCGACGCGGAGGCCATAGACGACCGCAAGCAGTGCGTTCGCGGCGAGCGCCCCCACTGTCACCGAGAAGTGCTTCTCCCATGGCCAGAGCTGGTATGCTTCCCATTTCGCGACCAGCCCGACGGCGGACAGCGCAAGCCCGGCCAGCAGCGGGACGAGCAGGTAGAACGAGTCGATCACCGCATGAGTGCCGGTCGCGTTCGGCCCGGACGCGCTCAGCGTGGGCAGAGTGGGATAGAACAGCAGCAGGAGAACACCGTCGAGGGCCAGGAGGCCCGAGACGATGACCGCGTAGAAGTGGGCCGACCGCCCGATCTTCAGCTGGAGGAGGGCATCCTCCTTGGCCAGTTCGAGGTCCTCGGGACCGGGGACCGTCACCGCGCGAGTCGCCGGGGCGGGCGTCTTCGCGGCCGGTGCCTTCGGCATGAACTAACGGTACAGGATGGGGAACGCGGGTTACTTAATCATGCGCATCGAGGAAGGGCGGCGCGCGGCGACGAGCACCGCCGCCGCCCTCGGCCATCGTTCGGCCCGCCGGCCAACCTCTTCCTCCAAGTCCAAGAGGCGAGACCAGGCCTTGGGGTCCTTCCGGATCGCCGCGAGCCGATCGGTGGCCGGTCCGAGCGCCGGGGCCACGGCGACCGTCTCCCGGATTTCCCAGCCGGCGCGGTCTAACCGTCGATGGACCTCCTCGACCGAGTACCTCCGGAATGTTCGGGGTGTTTTGTGGCGAGGGGGCTCCTCGCGGAATCCTTCCCGGTCGAGTCGCTCTAAGATCGCGCGAAGTGGCGAATGGAGCAGCCGGACGAGTGCCGACGGGGGAAGACGCGAGAGATACCCTGACCGTTCCCCCACCGAGGGGGCGATCTCGAGGAGAAGCATGCCCCCCGGCTTCACGAGTCGCTCAGCCTCCGTGAAAAGGCGGTCCGCTTGGGGGCCGGAGAATCCCAAGGTGTTGCCGAGGACCACCACTTCCGCGAAACTTCCAGGGAGAAGCGGAGGGCGAGTCGCGTCCGCGAGCAGTCGGTCGGGAGCGGGCTCAGCACCACCCGCGGCCGCCCAGCTCTTCGGCAGCAGATTCAGCATCTCGCGCGAGAGATCGAGCGCAACCCTTCGGACCCGGGACCGACCGATGAACGGAAGAAACCGGCCCGGCCCCGAACCGATGTCCACGACCCACTCTTCCTCCACGGCGTGACGGGCGAGAAATCGCTCGCGCAATTCCCGGTACAGGTCGCGCTGCCCGGTCCCCTCGTATCGGAGCCACTCGCGTTCGGCCCGATACGGGTCCACCTCGCGGAACCGTCGGGCCGAGAGTGCGGCGGCCCCTCCCCGATCGGTCCGGCCCCGAGACCTAGGGAAGGCAGGCACGTACCGCGGGGGGACCCCGGACCGATAGCCTTTCCGCCGCCTCGTCGCGAGGTCGAGCCCTTTATAGGGGGTCCCTCTACCGGAGGAGCAAACAGCGATGCCGTACTACGAGTGTCCTAAATGTGGCGGGGGGTACGTCATCGACGTCCCACCGAGCGCCCGCCCCATGTGCGACCGTGACGGGGCCCGCCTCAAGCGAGCCAGCGACGCCTCCTACGAGCGAAACGCTCGCGAGGAGTAGATTCGTACGGCCGTGGCCGCTGACCAGGCCCCCCCACCGGACGTGGCCGCGTCGGAGCGGTACGGCCCGCTCGTGCATCGTTCCGTCCACCACGGCGCCATCCTGCTCGTGGTCGGGGCGGTCGAGTTCATCGCCGCGATGATCATCACCCAGATCGGCTACGGCCGCACGTTCGACTGGGGCTCCTCGTACAGCCTGAGCAACAACTACATCTCCGACCTCGGCGCGCAGAACTGCGGCCCGTTCGCGACCGGCTCGCTCGGAAGCGGCTCCCACTTCGCGTGCTCCCCCTGGCACCTCGTGTTCAACGTGTCGATCGTCGTGATGGGGCTTCTGATCGTTCTCGCCGTGATCCTGCTCCGCACCGCGTTCCCGGCCCGGCGGTCCCGGATGATCGGACTCGGTCTGTTGGCGATTGCCGGGATCGGGGCGATCGGGGTCGGTCTCTTCCCCGAGGATGTCAACATCACTGCCCACAGCATCTCGTCTCTCCTCGCCTTCCTGGGGAGCGGTCTCGCCCTCGTGGTGCTCGGGTTCGCGATGTTCCGCGACACCCGATGGGACGGTTTCCGGGCCTACACGGTGATCTCGGGACTGGTCAATCTGGTCGCGCTCGGGCTGTTCCTCTCGAAGACCTACCTCGACCTCGGGGTCGGCGGGATGGAGCGCCTAATCGTCGCGCCCGTGCTCCTCTGGGCGATCGTCGTGGGAATTCACCTCGCCCGGATCCCCACGTTCGCGCCCCGGTCATTGCCCAAAACGTCCGCCACTTGATCGGCCGACGTTTCGGCGGTTAGGCCAGCCGCGGGTCGTCAAGCGGGAACTCTTCTCCGCACCGCTCGCACTTCCGAGAGCAGTGAAGCGAGCCGCTGACGGGCTCGGAGAGGCGACCCCCGCATTCGGGACAGGCGGTCCGGGACGACGGGGAAAGGCCTCTCGGCCCGGAGGACCTTCCTCGGGTCTCACCGGTCGGTTCGCGGGAATTGGACCCGGCTCGGCCGGGCGTGCTCATTCCGACTTCGAACCGAAGTCCTTGATGTCCGACGGGGCCGCCTTCAACTGGACCTTCCCCGTCCCCTGAACCTGCTGTCGGATCTGTTCCACGACGTCCGGGTTGGCGAGCGTCGTGATGTCGCCGACGTCCATCGTGTTCGAGATCGAGGCGAGGATGCGGCGCATGATCTTTCCGGACCGGGTCTTCGGCATGTCGGGCACGATGTGCACCGCGCTCGGACGGGCGATCTTGCCGATCTCGGTGTCGATCGCGTGCGAGACCTTCTCTTCGATCGCCTTCGAGGGCTGGATACCCGGCTTGAGGGCGACGTAGACCTCCGGCACGCGTCCCTTCACCTCGTCCACGACGGGCACGACGGCCGCCTCGGCGACCTCGTTCACGGTCAGGCAGGCGGACTCGATCTCCTTCGTCCCGAGCCGGTGGCCGGCGACGTTGATCACATCGTCGATCCGGCCGAGGATGCGGAAGTAGCCGTCGGCCGCCTCGAGCGCTCCGTCCCCGGCAAAGTACGGCCAGTCCCGCCAGTCCTTGCTGTTCGGGTTCTTGTTGTACTTCGCGAAGTACTGGCGCTTGAACCGCTCGGGGTCGCCCCAGATCGTCTGCATGAGACCCGGCCACGGGTTCCGGATGCAGATGTTCCCGGCCTTGTTCGAACCCGCCGGAATCACGTTGCCGTTCTCGTCGAGGATGACCGGGTGGATGCCCGGCGCCCCGGGGCCGGCGCTGCCCGGCTTCATCTTGTCGATCGCGGGCTTCGTCGTGCAGAGGATCCCTCCGGTCTCGGTCTGCCACCAGGTGTCGGTGACCGACGCGACCGACTTCCCCACGACCGTGTAGTACCAGTGCCACGCCGCCGGCTCGATCGGTTCGCCGACCGTGGTCATGGTCTTGAACTTCGTCCGGTAGTTCTTCGGTCCGTCCGGCGCCATCTTCCGCAGCTGCCGGATGGCGGTCGGGGCGGTGTGCAGGATGGTCACACCGAGGCGTTCCGAGATGCGCCACGGCCGGTTGGCGTCCGAGTACGTCGGAACACCTTCGTAGATCACGGAGGTTGCCGCTAGAGCCAACGGGCCGTAGACGATGTACGTGTGTCCCGTGATCCAGCCGATGTCCGCGAGGCACCAGTAGACATCCGTCGGGTGGATGTCCTGGATGTATTTCGAGGTCCCCACGGCGTACGCGAGGTATCCGCCCGTCGAGTGCTGGCAGCCCTTCGGACGGCCGGTCGTTCCGCTCGTGTACATCAGGAAGAGCGGCGCCTCGGA
>CAZCNZ010000189.1:0-3214 GCA_964500245.1 uncultured Thermoplasmatales archaeon
AGACGCCGCCGTCGCCGTGGATGATGTGCCCCTCGCCGACCGGGGTCACGTCCCGGATCGTGACGGCGACGCTCTGGCCATCCACGAGCTTCCCCTCGAATTGCTGCTGGGCGAGCTCGGTCAGGACGTTCGCAAGGTCGGGGCCGAGCCGCTGGGGCGGGATCCGTACGACGTCCCGGCGGTGGTCAAGATAGTACATGCGCCGCGCGCGAGCGGGGATTCCTATAAGATACTTGGGGTCACGCTCGGGAGCGCCGCTGCCCGCGCAGGGGCCGCCGCACCGCAGCGACCACGATGCCGTGCCCCGTCTCGAGGGCCCCCGTGCGTCGGCCGGCCCGCTCCTCGAGCGCGAGGAGGGTTTGCCACGTTCGGCGATCTCGCCGGGCGATCCGCGTAAGGCGGACCCGGAACGCCCCGATGGGGGCGAGGGCCATCCAGTCGATGGCCCGGAAGCCGGCCGCCGTGAGCGCCTGCTCGACTCCCGCGGCCGTGTAGAAGTCGAACTCGAAGAATCCCCATCGCTTCGGGGCGTAGGGCTGATGGGTTCGGTCCGCGGACCGGACCACGGTGTCGAGGAAGTAGTAGCCGGGCCTCCGAAGGATCCGAGGCAGCAGCCGGTGTCGGGCGGCCATCTCGAGGAAATCGGTCGCCGCACCCACCGGCGACGCCACGTCGAGGATGAGCAGCCCTCCCGGGCGCGTCACTCGGGCAACCTCGGAAAGCAGCCGGTCGCCGTCGTCGGCCGAGAAGCCGAGGATGTTCCCGAGGAGGACCGACGCGCGGAACGCGCCGTCCCGGAAGGGTAGCAGCTCGCCCGCTCCCCGGACGCGTCTCAGGCGCGCCGCCCTCGCCTGGATTGCCTTCCTTCGACTCAACGCCCGGAGCATCGGCAGGCTGAGGTCGACGGCGGTGACGCGAACCCCGGATGCGAGGAGCGTCGGGGTGAATCGTCCCGGCCCGGGGCCGAGCTCGAGGGCCCAACCCCCACCCCGAGAGAGATGCCGCTTCAGGAAGCGTTCTCGCAGCTCCCGGACGAGCGCCCTCCAGGACTCTCCTTCGTAGCGCTGCCACTCACGGCGGACGGATGCGTCGAACCGTTCGCGGACCCGGCGGCGGCGCACGGCACCGAGGGACGGCACTCCGCCCCGAGGCCGAGTGCGGTTGGATCGCGAACCCTCCGCCCGCCCCGAAGCGGGAAGCGGTTGGAACCCCGACATCCCCGACCGGGTCGCCCGTCTATCCCCGGGAGAGGCCGAGCGCCGCATCGGTCTTCTCGATCGAGGCTCGGCCGTCCTTCTCCAGGCTGAGCGACGCGCGGATCGCGTCGATGTTCTCGGGCACGACGATCGATTCCTGGTGAATCGCTTGGAAGAAGTACGCATCCCGGTTGTCGAGGCGGAACCCTTCCTCCCAGACCACGTTCTCCATCATGTCGTTGAAGCCGAGGCCGCGGTCGCGCGCGTACTCCATCACTTGGGGAGTCCCGTCCACGTGCTCCCAGGGGGCGAAGACCCGGAAGCGCGGGCTCCGGCGGAAGGTGTCGGTGACCTCCTTCGCGTCTTTCGGTGCACGGGTGAGACGAACGTGGTTCACGTGGACGTGCATCAGGGTGGTCGGTACGACGGCGGCCAGGGTCGCGATGTGAAGGTCCGGGAAGATCGTGAGGACGTCCGGGCCGTGGTGGGACGGCAGCTGGAACGTCGGCATGACGCCGTTGATCGGGCCCTTCTTGGTCTCGGCGGGGTCGGCCGCCCGTCGGATGAGGGTGACCTCCCAGTGGTCGACCCCCCAGCCCTCGCGGAGGACCGCGGCGGCGCGCGCGATCCCCGTGGTGTTGCAGGAGACGACCCGGAGCGTTCGCTTGCCGAGGCAGGTGGCGTAGTTCCCCTGGGCGTTGAACGACGCCTCGGCGACGTCCGCCTTCTCCCCGCCCTGGAAGATTGCGCGGACCCCGGCGGCGTCGTAGAGTTTGCGGTTCTCGCGGCCGATCTTGTCGGGGGCCGCGTCGACGATGACGTCGACCTTCTTCAGGAGGTCGTGGATCGTCCCGGCGACCGGGAGACCCGCGGCCTGGAAATCCTCGGGCTTTCCCGCCCCGGTGATGTAGAGCGGGTAGCCCTTTTCCTTGGCGCGCCGCGCCTCGTAGCTCGGCCGGGTCTTCGCCACGCCGATGAGCTCCATATCGGGCTGCTTCGCCACGGCATCCGCGACCCGCTTGCCGATCGTCCCGAACCCGTTGATGCCCACACGGACCCGCACGACTCTCTCCTCCGCCGGGCCGAGACTTCTCGACCTTAAAGGAACTGCCGCGGGGGACGGCGTTCACGGATAGGCTAAATCCCGGCGCGGGGGTCGGAGGGCGATTCCTATGGATTTCCAGCTGAGCGACGAGGAACAGGCCTTCCAGGACGCGGTCCGGCGCTTCGGGGACAAGGTGCTGCGGCCGAACGAGGAGAAGATCGACACGGAGGGGAGGATCCCCGACGAGGTCCTCGCCCAGATGGCCGACCTGGGCCTTCTCGCGATGCCGGTCCCGACCGAGTACGGAGGGATGGGTGCCTCGTCCGTCCTGACCGAGCTCGCGGCCGAAGAGATCGGGCGCGGCGACTCGTCGATGGCGACCGCGGTGTTCTTCCTGCTCGAGGCGGGATGGTCGACCGCCTTCTCGCTCCACGGTACGGAGGAGGCCAAGAAGGAGGTCCTTCCACCGGTCTGTGCCGGGAAGGCGTTCCTCGGGATCGCGAGCACCGAGCCGACCGGCGGGAGCGACCTCGCGGGCATGCACACCACCGCCCGGCGGGACGGCGACTCGTTCGTCCTCCACGGAGAGAAGTCGTTCATCTCGGGCGTCGAGGAGGCGAAGCGTCTCGGCGGCGGGCACGTTACGCTCGCGAAGGACCCCGCGGGCGGGTTCAACTTCCTCTACGTCCCCACCAACACCGACGGGATCACGACCCAGCGGTTCCACAACATGGGCCGGATGGGGATCTCCACGGGCGGGCTCACCTACCAGGACGCCCGGGTCCCCGCGAAGTACCTCCTCGGAAAACAGGGAAAGGGGTTCGGGCTCGCCATGGGCGGCTTCTCGGTCGCGCGCACGTACGTCGCGGCCGCCTGCATCGGGGCCGCGGAGCGGGCGCTCGAGACCGGGATGAAGTATATCCGGGAGCGCGAGGTGTTCGGGGAGCCCCTCGGGAAGTTCGAAGGGGTCCAG
>CAZCNZ010000190.1:0-4614 GCA_964500245.1 uncultured Thermoplasmatales archaeon
GCCTGCCAGGGGAACATCCTCTTCGGACCGGGGGTGGTCCGCGCGATGGCCCGGACCTACGAGGCGACCGGCGGAGACATCCTCGACCGTTTGCTGGCGGCCCTCGCCGCCGGCCAGCGCGAGGGCGGGGACCGCCGCGGGATGCAGGCGGCCGCGCTCTACGCGGTCCGCAAGGGGGGAGGGTACGAGGGCGGGAACGACCGCTGGGTCGACATCCGGGTCGACGAGCACCCCTCTCCGATCGAGGAACTGCGACGGGTCTTCAAGATCTACGACATGACGATGCTGACCCGCGAGGACCCGGCGACCCTCCTCGTCATCGAGGGGGACGTGGCCCGCGCGCTCCAGCACGACCTCTCGGTGCTCGGCTACTACACCGGCCGCCTCACCGGCGGCTGGGACGCGGCGAGCCAAGCTGCGTTCACGCGCTTCGTCGGCGAGCACAACTTCGAGAACAAGGCACGGACCGATGGGAGGGTCTGGCCGTCGATCGTGAACTACCTCAAGGAGCGGGCCCAGGCGGAGACCGAGCGGCGCACCCGCACCGCCCCGATCGTTCCCGGGGCGCTCAGCCGCGGCCCCGGCGCGCAGTCCCAAGGAGGGAGCTCATCCCCGCCCCCGAGTCGGAAGGGACCGGAGTCGAGCTGACGATTCGTCTCCGGGGGTCGTTCGCCGACACGACGACGGCGCGCCGGGTCGTCGAGGCGGTGGCGGCCGACAACCCCTCGTTCGTCTCGGTCGAGGCGGACGGGAATGACATCGAGGTCCGCTTGACGGCAAGCTCCGCGGCGAGCGCCCGCACGACGCTCGAGGACCTGCTGGCGTGCCTGCGCGCGGCCGAACGGACCGCGGTGGACCGGTCGGTAACGCCCAAGGACGCGCCGGGGTAGGGGCGCCCGAACCGACGCGAGGCCAGGATGGACGCAACTCCTTCGTGGGGCCCGGAACCGTTCGGCCCCTCCCCCGCTCCTCTCGGACGGTACTTCGTCGGCGTCGTGGTCACGGTCCTCGCGATCTTCAGTCAGTACTTCGTCCCGGCGATCTTCCCCGCGTCGCGCGTCCTCTACGGAAACCTTCCGGGCGACCTCTTCGTCGTCTACGTGATCCCCGTCCTCGCCTTCGCCGTGCTTGTCGGCGGGTCCCCGCTCCGGGATTGGCGGCAACGGATGGGCACCGCCGCCTGGCAAGGGCTCCGGTTCTACGGGCTCCTCTCGTTGCTCGGACTGGCGATCTTCTTCATCATGGCCTTCGTCTACGCGGTCGTCGACCCGAGCGCCCTCCAGCTCCTGAACCGCCCGAACCCGGCGCTCCAGCAGGCGAGCGGGAACCCCTGGTTCTTCGTCGGGTTCTCGTTCGTCATCGGCGCGTTCGAGGAGACGATCTTCCGCGGGTTCATCTTCGGGTACTGGCGGGACCGGGGAGGCTCTTGGTTAGTCCCAGCGACCTGGACGAGCGCGGTGTTCGCCGCCGTGCACCTCTACTACGGGACCACGTACGGGATCGCGGCGCCCCTGATCTTCCCGAGCCTCTTCCTGATGGGGTTCGCGCTGGCGGCCACGTACCGGTTCTCGGGCGGCAATCTCGTCGTGCCCGCGGTCCTCCACGGGGCGCACGACGCGGCCGCGTTCCTCACGCTCATCTCGGCGGAACTCGGAGTGATCCTGAGCTATCTCCTCATCCTGGTCGGTGCCCTGATCGGGCTGATCGACTACCTCTCCGGCACTCCGGCCACCGCCTACCCCGTCGCACCTCCTCCGGGCGCGTTCTAGGCATTAGTCGTGCGTCGGCTCCGTTCTCTCGGGGCCGTCCCGTTCGCGTGAGGGTCTCCCGTCAGCATCAAGAACGGTCCGTGTGTCCCGCCGCGCGATGACGGCCACGGACGCCGACCTTCGGGGTGTGCTCTCGACCGCCCGAACGATCGCGGTGGTGGGCCTCTCCGACAAGCCCGACCGCGACTCGAACGAGGTCGCACGGTACCTCCAGTCGCAGGGGTACCGCATCGTGCCGGTGAACCCGATGCTCACCGAGGTGCTCGGCGAGAAGGCCTATCCGTCCCTTTCGGCGGTCCCGCCCGACGTGAAGGTGGACATCGTGGACGTCTTCCGCCGCAGTGATCAGGTCCCCCCGATCGTCGACGAGGCGATCGCCCGGGGCGACAAGGTCGTCTGGATGCAGCTCGGGGTGGAGAACGCCGCGGCGGCCGCGAAGGCGAAGGCAGCGGGAATGACGGTCTTCGAGGACCTGTGCATCATGGTCCAGCACCGCCGGCTGCGGGGGTCGTTGCCTCCGCGGGCCGCGTGAGGGAGGGAGGTTCGCAACCATGTCGGCCGCCGCTCCGCCTCCTGCCCCCGCATCCCCGGCCAAGCCGGCGGTGGTTCCCGCGACCCCGCCTCAGCATCCGCACCTCGGCGAGCTCCACGACTCGGGAACGGTCCACAAGGACTGGGTCGATGCCGAGCGATGGGTCGCGACGGGCCTGGTCAAGGTCACGGGGGACGTTCGCCTCGGCGAAGGGAAGCTCGACGGCACGATCTCCCTCGGTGGGAAGCTCACCGCCACCACGGTGCACTACCGCGGGACCCTCGACGTGGATGGCCCGGTGGAGGCGAGCGGAGCCTTCGTGGGAGCGGGTGCTCTGGGTCTTGGAGCGACCTTTCACACCGGGAGCGCGGACCTCAAGGGGACCACCAGGGTGGTCGGCGCCGTCACGGTCGACGGCGACCTCAAGGTTCGCGGTGCTCTCTTCGCGCCGTCGGTCACCGTCGGCGAGCTCCATCTCGAAGGAGAGGCGCGCGTTCCGGGCACCCTCCTCGGGACCCAGCTCTCGGCACGCCTCCACGACGACTCCAAGTTCGGCACGGTCAAGGCCCGGTCGGTGAGCCTCCGCACCAAGCCTCCGAACCTCGTGGAGAAGATCTTCTTCCGGACGCTCACCGTCACCGTCGAGCGGGTCGAGGCCGACAGTGTCGAGCTCGAGGGCGTGGACGTGACGTTCGTCCGAGCCCCCCAGATCACGCTCGGGCGCAACGCCCATGTGACCGAGTACGAGGGGACGATCGTGAAGCGCCACCCGACCAGCCGGGTCGGCTACGAGTCGAAGAGCCGCCCGCCCTACGGCCTCCGCCGGTAGCCGGTGGAGAACCGCTCGCCTTTATCTTTCCCGGCTTCGTCGCGCCCGCCCATGTCGGCCGAGGAGGAGACCGCACCCACCGCCACGCCGCTCGACGTTCAGGCGCGGGTGCTCGCCTTCTGGGAGGCGACCGGCGTACCGGCCTCCGTGCTGGACGGCCGCGCGGACGGGCCGCTGTTTCGGTTCACGGAGGGGCCGCCGACCGCGAACGGGGCTCCGCACGTGGGCCACCTCATCAGCCGAATCCTGAAGGATGTCGAGCTCCGCTACCGCCGGATGCGCGGCTACCGCCTCGTGAGCCCGATGGCCGGCTGGGATTGCCACGGACTTCCGGTCGAACTCGGGATCGAGAAGCGCGACGGCCTCAAGTCGAAGAAGGAGATCGAGGCGTTCGGCGTCGAGCGGTTCTGCGAGGATTGCCGGGCCAGCACCCTCGAGGTCGCGGGCGTCTGGCGGGAGATGAGCCGCCAGCTCGGCTACTGGCTCGATTACGGCCACGCGTACCGGACCATGGACCCCGCGTACATCGAGAGCGTCTGGTGGTCGTTGAAGACCCTCTACGACCGTGGGCTCCTCGAGAAGGGCCACTACGTGATCCCGTACTGCCCGCGGTGCGAGACGCCGCTCTCGTCGCACGAGGTCGCCCAGGGCTACCGCGAGACCACCGACCCGTCGATCACCGTGACCTTCCCGCTCCACGACCCCCGGGGAGGCAATCGCCACCTGCTCGTCTGGACGACGACCCCCTGGACGTTGACGGCCAACCTCCTGGTCGCGGTACGCCACGACCTTGAGTACTCGGTCGTGCGGGCCCGGGACGGACGAGAGTTGATTCTCGCCTCGGCCGCCGTGCCCCGGTACTTCCCCGAAGGGGCCGAGGTCGTTGAGACGATCCCCGGCATGCTGCTCGAGGGGCTCACGTACGAGCCTCCCTTCGACACCCCGGGACCGGCCCCCAGTCGTCACCGGATCGTCGCCGCCGACTTCGTCACCACCGAGGAGGGGACCGGCCTCGTGCACATCGCTCCCAGCTTCGGTATCGACGACCAGAAGCTCGGAGCGGTCGAGGGCGTGGGGGTGTTCGACCCGCTCGACAGTCGCGGGGTCTTCACCGACGCGGTCCCGCTCGTCGAGGGGAAGTCGTTCAAGGCCGCCGACCCGATCCTCCTCAACGACCTCGAGTCGCGCGGCCGGCTCTACGCGCACGGGACGGTCCGGCACACGTACCCGTTCTGCTGGCGGTGCGAAACGCCCCTCATCTACCGGGCGGTCGACTCCTGGTTCGTTCGGACCTCGCGCGCCACCGACCGGCTCGTGCAGTACAACGCGACCGTCCAGTGGATCCCCTCGCATCTGAGGGAGGGTCGGTTCGGGAATTTCCTCACCGAGGCGAAGGATTGGGCGCTCTCGCGGAGCCGGTACTGGGGGACGCCGCTTCCGATCTGGCTCTGCCCGGACAACCATGTCACGTGCGTCGGTAGCTT
>CAZCNZ010000191.1:0-2711 GCA_964500245.1 uncultured Thermoplasmatales archaeon
CCGGCCGCACTCGAGAACCAGCTCACCGGGAAGAACGCGGACAAGGTCAACGCGAAGCTCATCGCCGAGGCGGCGAACGGCCCGACCCTCCCCGAGGCGGACTCGGTCTTCTTCCAGAAGAAGATCACCGTGCTCCCGGACATCCTCGCGAACGCGGGCGGGGTCACCGTGAGCTACTTCGAGTGGGCCCAGGACATCCAGGGGTACTTCTGGCCCCTCGCTGAGGTCAACGAACGCCTCGAGCGGGTGATGGTCCAGTCGTACAACGACGTGCACAAGACCGCCGTCGAGCGCAAGGTCCACAACCGGACCGCCGCCTACGTGCTCGCGATCCAGCGGGTCGTCGACGCGATCAAGGTGCGGGGCATCTACCCGTAGGACCGAGAGGAAAAAGGGAAAAGGGCGGGGCGAGGTTCGGCCTCTCGCATGGCCGACCTCCCCCGCTGTCGCCTCACGAGCTGGGCGGACGTCGACCGGTGGGCCGACCGGCTCGCCGAGCGGATCCGGACGGCCTCCGCCGTCCCCGAGACGATCGTCGCCCTCACCCGCGGCGGATGGGTGCCGAGCCGTCTCCTGAGCGACCGGCTCGGAGTGCGACGGATCGTCTCCCTCCGCGCGCAACACTGGGGGGTCACCGCGACCCCGGACGGGACCGCGCAGCTCACGGAGGGGTTGAGCGGCCCGGTGGACGGGCAGAAGGTGCTCGTCGTCGACGACATCACGGACACGGGGGAGAGCCTCTCGCTTGCGGTGGCGCACGTCGCGGCGCAGCACCCGACGCGCCTCGAGTCCGCGGCGTGCCTTCACATCGCGCATTCGAAGTTCGTCCCGACGTACTACGCCGAGGAGATCCCGCGGACCGGGTGGGTCTGGGTCGTCTTCCCGTGGAACTACTGGGAGGACCTCGCGGCCCTCGCGACTCGTGCCGTGGAGTACGGCCGGGGGGTGGCGACCGTCCGCGAGACGCTGCGCTCCCGCTCCGGGCTTGAGGTGCCGCTCGCGGACCTCGAACGCGTGGCCGAGTACGTCCCGATTCGGTGATCCACAGCCCCGCGGGAACTCGGGCGGTACCCTTCGCCGCTAGGGGGTCGGGTCGGGCATCGCCCGGCGGGCGACCGACCGGAAGTACTGCTGGAGGACCCCGGCCCCGATGCCAAGCCCGAACCCGATGGCGAGGAGCCCGATCACGAGCACGAGCTGGGGGACCGGCGACTGGTTCTCGAGGTAGCGGATGAGGAAGACAATCCCGTAGCTCACGCAGCCGATCCCGACGATCGAGACCGTCGCCACGGCGAGTGTGCGGGGCCAGCGACCCCGAGCGAACCGGCGGCGGATCGCGCGCCCGCTCTCCCAGACGAGGGCCGCGAGAATCCAGTAGAAGAGGCCCGCTTGCAGGAAGAGGAGGATCCGACTGATGTCCGGCTGGTTGAGGTTCGAGGTGTACGCGTTGTACCCCTCGAGGAACCCCGCGCCGATGAGGGCGATCGAGAACAGCCCGAACCCGAACGCCACGGACCCCTGACGGATGTCGGTGGACGCCGAACGGATCGAGTCGATGAGCGCTTCGTCGATGTCGAACGTCCAGAAGATGAGGTAGATGCCGAGGACGATCGCGAGGCCGATCACCCCCCAGAGGAGGACGCCGCCGGCCGCGGCGATCCCGAGGATCAGGAGGACGAGGGCGAACGGAAGGATCGTCTTCGCCCGGAGCTTCGGGTCCTTCATCGCCCGCACGATGGTGTAGTAGGTCGACTCGATGCTCGCGTTCTGGCGGACGTAGACCCGACGGACCCCGTCGACCTTCACCCGGGAGGCGAGGATCGGGAAGAGGTACTCATCCTCGGCCCCGTCGCTCACCAGGTAGGCCGAGGTCGCGTGCACGTCGGCAAGGACGTGGTCGAACTGGTCCGCCACCCTGCGGTCGGAAAGGATCCCGACCTTCGGCGAGCCGGTGAGGATGCACGCCTCGGCCTCCTCGCCGGCGCCTTTGAGCTCGTCGAGGAGCGCCACCGACGCGAAGATCGCGTTCGCGTCGGAGTCCTCCGGGTCGACGGTGGCGAGCCGGACCGCAGCGTCGATGAGCCCGGCACGGCCGACGACCGGCCCGGCGACCGAGGCCTTGCGGCCGAGGTCGTCGTCGCGGTCGATGCAGACGACGAGGCGCATGGCCCGAATTGCATGGTCGAACCTCGGCTTAACAACTTGCGTCGACTGGTGTCGACTTTGGGTGCGTCGGGCCATCTCGACCGAGGCGTTTCCCGGGACCCTGCCCAGCGGCGCGTGGCCGCCCAAAACCGTGCGGCCTTTGGGCTATACCCTTATACTCCCGGGGTCCCCCTTTCCCCCCTCCTCATGGTCGAACTTCCCGACAAGAAGGCCGCGTTCATCGACTGGTACCTTTCCGTCGTCGATGCGGCGAACCTCACCGACAAGCGCTACGGGGTGAAGGGGATGAACGTCTGGACGCCGTACGGCTTCCTCGCCCGGCGCCACCTCGACGAGGTGATGGTCCGGGAAATCGAGGCGACCGGCTCTTCCCCGGTCGAGTTTCCGGCGCTGATCCCGGCGAACGAGTTCGCGAAGGAGAAGGAGCACATCAAGGGGTTCGACGCCCAGGTCTACTGGGTCACGAAAGGGGGCGTCTCAGACCTCGACATCCCGCTCGTCCTGCGCCCGACGAGCGAGACCGCGATGTACCCGGTCTTCGCGCT
>CAZCNZ010000192.1:0-5221 GCA_964500245.1 uncultured Thermoplasmatales archaeon
CCAGTTCGGCCCCGGCCTGATCGAGAAGTACGGCTCCCTGTTCCAGGCGTTCGAGGTCGCCTCCGCCGACCCGAAGCGATTCCAGAAGGACAACGAGAAGGCTGCCTGGTCGGCCGCGTTCCTCAAGGTCTCCCGCGAGAACATCGTCCCTCCCCACGTGACGATCCTCGGCACGCTCGAGGTGAGCGACCCGACCCCGGACGGCCTCGACCACGTCCGGGCCGCGTTGCTCGCCGCCGAGCAGGTCGACCCGGAAGCGGTCGAGGTCCAGTACGTTGGGGCGCCGCGGTACCGCATCCGAGTGCAGGCGAGCCAGTACAAGATCGCCGAGGAGACGCTCAAGAAGGCGACCGAGGCGACGCTGAAGTCGATCAAGAGCGCCGGTGGCCAAGGGGTGTTCGAGCGGCAATGACAAGTTCGATCCTGCGCGTCTGCCGCGCCTGTGACCGCTACACGTTCCTGGAGCGATGCTCCCGATGCTCCGGACCGACGCAAACCCCCCACCCGGCCCGCTTCGACCCGGGGGACCGGTACGGCAAGTACCGCCGGATGCTGCTTGAGTCGCTCGGGGGCCGGCCCGCGCCGGGGAAGTGACGATGTCCGCGACGATGCACCGCATCAAGGTCGTCAACGACGCGAGCGACCTTGTGCCGATCCTGAGGGCGGTCGACTCGCCGGTGAAGCTCCGGCTCGTGCAGCGATTGGGGGAGAACTGGCTCACCCTCGAGGACGTGGAGCGCGAGTTCGGTCCTGACGGGGTCAAGGCGCTCGCGTTCTTCGAGAAGCTCCGGCTGATCGACACGCGGTGGGTCGCACGCGAGGGCCGACGCCAGCCGGACAAGAGCTACCACTTCTACTACTCGACGATCAACATCAGCACCACGTCCCCGCTCGCCGAGATCTCGGAGGTGCTGGCCATCGCGATGATGCCGCTGCGGGAGTATACGAAGCTCGAGCAGAAGATCTACGACGCCGTCGGGACCGAGGGCCGCTTCTTCTCGGACGTTGCCGAAGAGCTCGGCATGAGTCCGACCCGGCTCAAGGCTCTCGTCAAGCGCTCGGAGAAGCTGGAGTACCGTGGCCACCGGATCGAGCGGTTCGTCCAGGAGCCCCTCGCCCCGTAGGCGCCCGCCCGAGGTCTCGGTCCTCCGGGTCGGGCACCGCCCCGGCCGCGACCCGCGCCTCACGACGCACCTCGCGCTCGCGGCCCGCGCCTTCGGCGCTCAGCGGATGTACCTGCATCCCGCGGACCTCGGACTTGCGGAGCGGATCTCCGCCGTGGGCCGCCGCTGGGGAACCGGGTTCGAGGTCGTGTCGGTCGACGATTGGAAGAGTGTGGTGCGCTCCTTCCCCGGCGCGGTGGTCCACCTCACGATGTACGGGCTCCCCCTCGAGCGTTGTCTCCCGCGCCTCGCTCGGCAGAAACGTCTCCTCCTCGTGGTCGGAGGGGCCAAGGTGCCGCCGGAGCTGTATCGGCTCGCAACGTTCAACGTGGCCGTGGGTCATCAGCCTCACAGCGAGGTAGCCGCGGTGGCGGTCACGCTCGAGCGTCTCCTCGGGATTCCCCCGCCGGTCCGGGCGGGCGGGGCGCCTCATCGCATCGTGCCTTCGGCACGTGGAAAGCGCGTGGTCGGGAGCGGGGGTGGCCGATGACCGAGGAGCTATCGGCGATTCCTTCCCGCGCGCTGCCGATTTCTGCGAGCGCCCCCGGGAAGTGCATCGTGTTCGGCGAGCACGCGGTCGTGCACGGGGCGCCCGAGCTCGTGTTTGCGATCGACCTCACGACCCAGGTGTTCGTCACTCCGGGGGCGGTCACTCGGCTCAACTCGGACGAGGAGGCGCTCTCGCACAACGCCTACTTCCGCTCCGCCATCGAATCCGGTTGGAAGGGCGGTTCGCCGGTGGACGTGCGGGCCGTCTCGCGCATCCCGAAAGCCGCGGGGCTGGGTTCCTCGGCCGCCTTCGTGGCGAGCATCGCGGCCGCCCTCGGCGCCGCGACCGGGGGACTGGACCGGCCCGAGCTCGCTCAGCGCAGTTTCGAGATCGAACGTCGTGCGCAAGGGGTCGGCAGCCCCGGCGACACGAGCACTGTGGTCGCGGGCGGCTACGTGGCGGTGAACGGCGGACCGGGGGACCCGCTCTGGACGGTGCGCTCCCTGGACCACACCTGGGAGGTCCGCCGAGTGCCGGACCCGGGCTGGGTCTGGGTGGTGGCGTACAGTGGGATTCCCCGGTCGACGGCCGATGCGGTTCGGGCCGTCGGGGCCCGCCTCGCCGCGCCGGACGGCCCCGCGCTTCTCGAGGAGTTCCGGCGCGTGGCCACCGACGGGATCGCGGCCGTAGGGCGAGGGGACCGCCCTTCGGTGGCCGAGCTGCTCCGGCGGAACCAGGAGCTGCTGCGGGAGGTCGGCGTCTCTCATCCTCGACTCGAGGCGCTGATCGAGGCGGCGGCTCCGGCGGCGGAGGGGTCGAAGCTCACGGGCGCGGGGGCCGGGGGTTCGATCATCGCGTTACCCAGTCCGGGCAAGGAGGCGGAGCTCGTTCGTCGGCTCGCCCGGGCGGGGGCACTTCCGTTCGTGGTCCGCCCGTCGCGCGCCGGCGCCTCGCTCGTGGAAGGGTAGGCGTCACCCAGGCGACGCCATCACTTCCGGGCGACGATGCGAACGACGGCGTTGGCGCCGAGGGGATGGTCGGCCGCCATCGCCCGGTGGGTGCGACCATCGATGGCCCGGATGAAGTGCTCGCCGAGATCCGTGTGCACCCGGTAGGCGACCGCGCGGGCGGGCGTGTTCGCCGGAACGAGGAAGGCGTCCGGGAGCACCCGCCCTTGGCTGTCGGTCCAGTGCGTCTCGTCCTCCACGGGATAGACGACGATCATCCCCAAGCGCGAGTAGACCATCTGCTCGAGCGACTGCTGAACGCCGGTCGAGCCCCAAGTGGCGAGGATCGAGCGGATTCCCTCGAGGGCCTTCTGTTGAGGTGGGGAGAGACGGCCGGGGTCCATCGTCTTGAACGAGGCGTCGCCTGGGTGATATTCGACGAGGCCTGCCCTCGCGGCCCGCCGCAGCGTAAGTTCCGCGTCCGCCGCTGTCGGGACCGAAGGGATCGGATCGATCCGACCGGCGAGGGACTCCGCTTCCGCGCGGGAGGCCCGGTCGCATTTGTTGGCCGCGATGAGACGTGGCTTCGACGCTTCGAGGAGCTGGCGCGCTAAGTGAGCGCGGTCCTCCTCACTCCATCGGGCCGGATGGGCGCGCTCGACGGTAGACCCCCGAAGCGCGGTGGCGATGGCGGCGGGGGAGATGGCGAGGCCCGTGAGTCGCTCGGCGAGGAAGTCCTCGACCTTCGTGCCATCGAGTTCCGTACCGCGGGCATGGCGCACAAAGTCGCGGCTCAAGATCTCGGCGATCCAGGCGACCAATTCGTCCTCGAGCCAGCGCACCTCCTCGGCCGGGTCGTGGCTGCCGTGTTCTGCGAGCCGTCCCTCATCGTCGGTGGCGCCGGAGAGGTCGACGACCTGGACGAACCCGTCGGCCGCCCGGAGGTCGTCCAGGAACTTGTGCCCGAGGCCTCGGCCGGCGTGGGCGCCCGGAACGAGGCCCGGAACATCGATGAGGCTCACCGGGACCCACCGGGTTCCGTCGACGCACTTCGCGTTCCCGGGAGTGCAGGCCGTTCCCTTCTCGGTATGGGGGCAAGGAGCCCGGATCGCCGCGACGCCGCGGTTGGGAGTGACCGTCGTGAAGGGATAGGGCGCCATCGGCACATCGAGCAGCGTGAGCGCGTTGAAGAACGTCGATTTGCCGACGTTCGGCTTCCCAACGATTCCGATCTCCATGGATTCCCCGTCCCGTCGGACTACACCGAGTAGTCCGGGGGCACCTCGGTAATCCCGAGGGCGTGGTTCGTCGCGAGGGCCAGGGCGAACAAGAGACCGCTCACGCGATTTGCCCAGTGGAGAAGGTCGGGCGACAGTTTCTCCGAGCGATGAAGAGCCCAGATCTCGCGTTCCGCCCGGCGCGCGACGGTGCGGGCGATCTGAAACAGCGCCGCCGGACGTGAACCGCCCGACAGAACGAAGGTGTGAAGACGGTCGTGCGACGACTCCAATCGTTCGATGTCCGATTCGATCCGGGTCACGTGCCGGGCTTCGATGCGGTGAACCGAACCGGACCCGCCCGAGGGAGTGGCGAGTTCGTTCTGGGCGATGAACAATTCGTTTTGCAAGCGCCGGACGATCGAGCGGATCTCCGTCAGTTCCGATGGGAGTTCGGCTCCGACGAGGCCCAGGATGGCCCCGAGCTCGTCGTAGGTACCGTAGGCTCGGACGCGGAGGGAGTCCTTGTCTACGCGCGAACCACCGTGGAGAGCGGTGGTTCCATGGTCGCCCGTGCGGCTGTAGAGACGCGCGATATTCTCGCCTCCGGCCGCCACGGCAGCTGGTCCAGCGGAGAGCTCAGACCGTGGACGGGACAATACGAGATGTGCAGCACCTCATTATGCTTGGCGTCCTGTCGGCACAATCGGCAGATGAATCCGCTCCGTTCGCTCCAGGCGATCGACATCGACTCCATGGTGCAACCGTTCCCAAACCCCGGAGGCTAGCGCCCGAGGAGCCCCCGTCCCTCGCGGTCCGCCCGGCGCCGTCCCTCTCGTCGCTCCTTCACCGACCGAGCGCGCTCGCGCAGGGCCGGCAGGCGCTCCGAGTGGGTCCGGGCGAGCTCCGTCAGCCCGAGGCTCGTGACGAGGGCAATCGCCCCCTCGAGGTCTCGGGCGTAGCCGTTCTCGACGATCTCCTCGAGTTCGCCCCGCAGGGTCGCCGGGAGCTCCACCGTCCCGGGGAGGGGCGCGCTCGCGGTTCGCACGAGCGCTCGCACCGCGTCGGAGCGGGTCGAGAGCCCGTGGTCCCGCTGGAAGCCGTCGAGAAGCGACTCCTCCTCGGAGGTTAGGCGCACTCCGAGGAATCGAGTCGCAAGAGCGTCGGCTCGGGCGTTCCGCACGTGTTTAACAGAAATTTAACACGTATTTATTCATTGTGCAAATTTGTAAAACAGCGAAATGCTCCACACCCATGCGTCACGCGCCTTGGGACGCCGCAGCCCCACACCCTCCCGAGGCATCCGTTCTGCGTGGATGTGGATTCAGAAGCGTGACTAGCCCGTGGGGTGGGATAGGGCGTCTATCACCTGGGGTCTCGACGTAGACAGAACCGGCGGCAAGG
>CAZCNZ010000193.1:0-3980 GCA_964500245.1 uncultured Thermoplasmatales archaeon
TCGGAACCCGCCGACGTGCTGCCGGTCGGCGATCGCGCCGGAGAGTCCCCAGGGTGCGTTGTCCCAATTGACCGGGTCGAGGAACACCGTGTAGAGCCACGTCAGCGTGGAGGCGCAGAGTTCGACCATCCCATCGACGCCCCAGTCGAGCGGGTTCACGAAGGCGACGTGGGGGGGCAGGGAGGGAGGAGTCGGCGCGCCGGGATACCGGTGATGGTCGAGGATCACGACCGGAGCCCGGTGTCCGGCGAACAGGTCGAGCCAGCTCGCCCCCGTGTCCACCACGAGGACCGGACCCGCCGTGTCGGCGAGCAGGCTCCTCACGCGGTCCCGCTCGACACCCGTGAGCGGTGTCGCCTGGGCCGGGTAGCCGAGCCGCTGGAGCGCTCGGAGGGCGCAGGAGGCAGCGGCGATCCCGTCCCCGTCGTAGTGGTAGATCACCCGCCAGCGTCGGGGGTGGGCGAGCAGCAGTGAACGGGCGCGCTCGAACTCGTAGGTGTAGTGCGGGTCAGCGACGAGTCCGTCCGGACCCGAGGGCATCACTCCACCTGGAGCGCCGCCGCGGCGGCGGTGTACCGCCAGGTGTCGGGGATCCGCTTGCGCTGCCGGTAGTAGCGTGCGAGGCGGCGGATCCGGGACTCCATGAGAGTGAGGCCCCGGCGGTTCGAGAGGTCCTTCGGGTGCGTCTCGAGGTGCCGCTGCAGGTGGACGACGCGCTTCAGCAACGCCTGGAGGTCGTCCGGGATCTCGGGGGAGACACCGCTCTCCTTGAGGAGGGCACCGAGCCGCTGTCCCGTCACCGCCCGCGCCGACGGGACGCCGTAGCTGTCCCGGAGCGTGAGCCCGATCTGGGCGGACAGGATCCCCGTCTTCGAGAGCTGGACGGCCTGGGTGACGAGTTCCTCTTTGGAAACGGTGACCCACGCCGGCTTTGTGAGGGGGTAGGGCCGGTGCGAACCGGCACGCCCTTTGTGCCCGGAGTGGATGCGCGACATGGGTTCGCGGGGACACGCGACCGCTACTTAACGGTTGGTGCGTTCGGCACTTCCACCGAGGAGGAACCGGCCGTTCTCTCGTCAGCGGATTCGGTCGGTCTGGACGGAACTCTCGACCAGGAACCGCTTCCCCTCGGTCGTGATCCGGTACTCGGCAGGGGCGAGCACCTTCCCGCGCGGGGCGAGGGGGCTTCCCGCCTGCGCGTCGACCATCCCGTTGCGGACGAGCAGGCCGAGGACGAGCGGCACCTTCACCTGGTCGTGCTTGATCGCCCAGAAATCCGAGAGGAGCCGCTCGATCTCCCTGAGCTCGAGCGTCTGGCGGTTCTCGTGCCCTTCGTGCATCGACTCGACCCGGTTGAGCTGCTGCAGAATCGCGATCAGCGTCGCTCGGACCGGGTCGCGCTGCTCGTCGGGGGACGACATCCCGCGAAGATTACGCGGGCCTCCTCTACTTAAACTGAGCCGGTCCGCGCCGCGGGCCGAGGTTCAGTCGACGCGACCGGTCCGGCGGAGCCGCGAGACGAGGAACGCCTTCCCCTCGGTGGTGATCGCGTAGCGGGTCGAGACGACCCGGCCCCGCTCCCAGGAGTACTCGGGCGTGTCGAGGCAGCGGGCGAGCCCGTTGCCGACGAGGACGCCCACCGCCCGCTCGATGTCGGTGGGGGTGACGAGCGGCATCGGCCCGCGGCCGATGATGTGATGGAGTTCATCGACCTCTAGGCCCGAGGTGCTGCCGGCCTCGTTCTCGGATCGGTTCAGCTGTCTCAGCACCTCGACGAGCTCGTCGCCGAGGTCCGCGGCCATTTCGAGGGGGGAGAGCGCCATCAGCGCACGGTTTCGAAGGAAGAGGCATTTGAACGTATCCTTCGAGCGGAGGAGCGGGCTTTTAGGCGCGTTCGGCAGGTACCCCGGGGCCGATGACGTGCACGTGCCGCAACCCGGCCCGTTGTCCAATCTGCAACACCCCCGTGCGGGTGCCGCTCACCAACCTCGAGAGTTCGACGGGGGCCGCGATCCTCGTCGAGAAGTTCGCACGACGGGATACCTCCTCGTCGCGCGAGGGGCTCCGAGGACTGATCCAGGGGTGGGCGAGCTGTCCGTCCTGCGGGCACACGATCAGCTTTGAGCATTCGCGTCAGTGCTTTGCGTCCGCGCTGACCGCGGCGGGCGTGCCGATGGCGGAGCGCGAGGCGATCCTCTCGAAGATCACGTTCCCCGAGGGCTAACGGGGACCCGCATGCCCGAGCCGGACGAGTTCGTCGTCACCCCGTACGAGGTCCGGGGGCACATCGACTACGTGCGACTCCGGGAACTGTTCGGCACCCAGGAGATCACCCCCGAACTGCTCGCGAAGTTCCACCATATCGCGGGCGGAGATCTCCACCCGCTGCTCTCGCGCGGCATCTACTACTCCCACCGCGACTTGGCATCCCTGCTCGATGGGTTCGCGAACGGCAAGCCGTTCTTCCTGTACTCGGGACGCGGGCCGTCCGGACCGCTCCACACGTCCCACCTCGTCCCGTTCGACCTCTGCCTGTGGATCCAACGGCGGCTCGGAGTGCCGATGTATATCCAGATCACGGACGACGAGAAGTTCTGGTTCCGCTCGGGGCTCACCCGCGAGGAGACCGTGCAGTGGGGCCTCGAGAACCTCTACGACATCCTCGCGCTCGGATTCGACCCGAAGCGCACCCACGTCTTCTTCGACTCGCGTTCGATCGCGGCGCTCTATCCGCTCGCCGTCCGCGTGGCCCGGAAAATCCCGTACTCCACGGTGAAGGCGGTCTTCGGGTTCGAGCCGAGCACCAACATCGGGCTCGTGTTCTACACCGCACTCCAGACGGTCCCGTGCTTCTGGCCGTCGTGGGCTGAGGGCCGCTCGATCCCCTGCCTCATCCCGTGCGGGATCGACCAGGACCCGCACTTTCGGGTCACCCGCGACATCGCCGAGGGGCTCGGCTACCCGAAACCGGCCCTCCTCCACAGCAAGATGATCCCGGGACTTCTCGGCGAGAACGTGATGTCGACCACGGGAGACCGACCCGACAACGCGCTCTTCCTCAACGACCCTCCGGACGTGATCGACCGGAAGGTGCGAAACGCGTTCACGGGGGGCCGGGCGACCGTCGAGGAGCAGCGACGGCTCGGCGCGACGCCCGAGGTCTGCTCGGTCTGGGCGCTCTGGCGGACCCGGTTCGCGGAATCGGAGGAGAAGTTCCAGGAGGTCACCGCCGGGTGCCGCTCGGGTGCGCTCCTCTGCGGGGAGTGCAAGGGCCAGATCCTCGAGCGGGTGCACGCCTTCTACCGTCACCATGCGGCGGCGCGGGAGAAGGTGAAGGACTGGGCCGAGACGACGATCGTGACCTCGGCGCCGAAGGCGCTGTAAGGGTCCGACCGGCCCCCGGTGCCTAGAGGACCTCGGGGCGTGGTGGCCGGCGGCGCGGCATCTCGGGAGGGTGACGCGGGTCCGCGGGGCTCGGCGCCTCGCTCTCTTCCGCCCCCTCCTGGACCGCCGTGATCAATCGGAGCATCGGTCGGAAGAGGGAACGACGCGCCCGCTCGGGGTCGAGCGTGTACGCTCGCTCGTAGGCCGCGATCGCCTCCTCCTCGTCGCCGAGCGAGAGGAGCGAGAGCGCGAGGTCGAGCCAGCTCTTTGCCTCGCGGGCTCCCTCCCGTTCCCCGGTCTCCTCGAGATGGTCGTCCGCGGGCCGCCGGGTCACCGGCGCCGCCCGGGCGGTGGGGGGAGGGACCGGGGATGGGGCCGGGACGGTCGAAGCCGATGCCGCCGAGGGTCCTTCCGCCTCCCGGGAGAGGACGAGCGCCCGTTCGAAGGCGACCGAGGCGGCCGGCTCGTCCCCGGACTCGGCGAGCGCGACCCCGAGGCGATGCCACGCCACCATATCGTTTGGGGCGAGCGCGACGGCGTGTTGGTACGCCTTCGCGGCCGACCCCCATTCGTCCCGGAGCGAGCGGGCGACGCCG
>CAZCNZ010000194.1:0-5085 GCA_964500245.1 uncultured Thermoplasmatales archaeon
CGCTCCCGCGCCCGTGATCGGACAATTCCCCTGGGACCCGTTTCCTCCCTCCGGGGAACCCGACCCGAAGGGCCCGGACCCGGTCCAAGCGATCGCGTTCCGGGCGGCCGTGACGTCGGCGGACGCCTACCGGTCGGTCCGGCTGGCCCTTCGCCGGGAAGCGGGCACGCTGCGGGTCGGGAACCGCTTCGTCACGGACGGACGGTATCGGCAGGTCGCCTTCCTCGCGTTCGGGAACGCGGCGAACTCGATGGCGCTCGCCGCGCTGCATGCCGTCGGCGACCGCCTCACCCAAGGATTCCTCGCCGGACCCGAGCCGGTGGTGCCCGAGATCCCGTTCCGGGGTACCCGGGTCGCGCCGGGTTGGGGCGGGGCGCCCGAGGCGGGGTCCCTGGTGGCCGCCGCGACCGAACTCGCCAGCGAGCTCTCGGAACAGGACCTCCTCCTCGTCCTCCTCTCGGGGGGCGCGATGCGTTCCCTTCTCGAACCGCCCGAGGGGATGAGCACGGAGGAGTTCGGAAACTTCCTTTACGAAGCCCACCAGCGAGGAGCGACCGGAGGAGAGGTCGGCCTTCTGGCGCGCGTGCTCGGGAGGGGCGCGGTCGGCGGTCGACTCGCCCGGGCGATTCCCCACGCGGACGTCGCGACCCTCATCGTTGACCGGGGGGACGGCCCGGGAAGGCTCGGGGGCGGGCCGATGCATCCCCTCCGACCGAACGAGCGGGAGGAGTGCCAGGCGCTCGTCACCCGTTTGGGACTGGCGGAGGCCCTCCCGCGATCGCACCGGGACTCGCTCGGCACCGAGGAGGGGGTGCCCCTCGCCCTGCCCGACCGGGTCGGGCGTCCGGTGGTCATCGCGAGCCCGGCGGATGCGCTCCGGTCGGCGGCCGACGCGGTGTTCGAGAAGGGATGGACGAGCCGCCTCGCCTTCCTCACCCTCCCGGACCCGCCGGCGACCGCGGCGGACCGGTTCCTCGCCCGCGCTGAGGACCTGTTCTCGGCGGAACGGCTGTCGGTGGAGAGCCGGACGAAGGGGGTCGGCGCCTTCGCCATGACAACCCTCGGACTTCCCGAGGGGATCGACGAGGGCCCCGCCCTCGGCGAGTTCCTCACCCGGGCGCAGGCCGACCTACGACGACGCGAGATGAGCGTCGGCCTCTTTCGGACCGCCGGTGCGATCGGGTCGGCCCAGTACCCGGCCGGCGCCGTCGTCGGCGCGCCGACCGACCCGGGGGCCACCGTGCGCCCCGACCGGGCGCGGGTCGTCGCGATGCGTCGGGGAATCACCGACGTCGGGATGCTCGCGGTCGCCCTCGTCCCCACTCCCGAGGCGAAGGGCCGGGCAGCACGCGCGAAGGGGTCGTAGCGCGCGTCTCAGCCGCTCCCGGACGACTCGGGGCGCCCGGCACGAGCCTCGGCTTCCTGGAAGTGGCGCTTCAGGGCCATGTACTCGGCGAAGGAGATCTCCCGGCGACCGCGCACGGCCCCGGCCTGCTTCAGATTGGTGATCTGGTACAGCCGGAGGAGCTCCGCGACGGGTCGTCCTTCTCCCTCGGAACGGCCGACCATGACCGGGAGCGCCGCGAGCGGGGTTTCGAGCCGGCGCTCCGGGGGCGCGAAAGGCGCTTCCGCGGGTGCGGGAGGAGCGCTCAGGTACTCGACGAGCCGGGCGTGCTCGCCGGCGGTCAGCTCTCCCTCCCCGAGGAGGAGGTCGATGAGCTCACGCTGGCGAGGCCGGTACGTTTCGACGAGCTCGGTGAGTTCCCGGTCGGGCCGAGCCGCAGGGGCGGCCGCCAGGAGAGGTCCGACCAGCCCGTCGAGGTCGGCCTGAAGGTCGTCGAGCGCGCGGGCAAGTTCCGCGTGGTCCGGACCGGCACCGTCCGGGCCGACCTCGAACTTCGCCGAGAGCCGCACCACCGCTCCGGAGGGGAGGTCGGGTCGGAGCGGCCGCTCCACGGAGAGCTCGACTTCGTGTCGACGCACGGGCACGCCGCGTGACGGGCGAGGACGGAGAAAAGGTACGCCCGCGCGCTGGGAGATGCTCCGGGTCCCGCGCGGGTTACCACTATTCACTTGATTTCACACAGTAACTATAAAAGGGTCTGCGGTCCTAGGCTCTCGAGGCGAGACCGATGGAGACCGAGCGCTCCCGACGTACCCATTCCACCCATCCCACCGGGGCCGACATCTGCGATGCCCCGGACGGAAAGCATCTCTGCCCGGTTCTGGCGGCGGTCGGCGTCATCGGTACCGAGTGGCGCCTCGCGATCGTTCACCGCCTCCTCGAGGGGCCGCAGCGGTTCAGCGAGATCCTGAAGTCGAACCCTCGGCTGAACGCGAAGACCCTGAGCGCGACATTGAAGTTCCTCGAAGGTCAGGGCGTGGTGCAGCGGACCGTCGTGAGCACCCGGCCGTTCTCCGTCGTCTACTCCCTCACCGAGATGGGTCTCGGCCTCGCTCCCGCCGCGCGGGAGTTGAGGGCGTGGGGCGAGCGCTGGCTCCTCCCGCGGGCCGCGCAGACGAGCCGCGCCGCGACGGCGGCGGCACATCGACCTCCCACCATCCAGGGCGAACTTCCCCGGATCGTGATCGGCGAGGCCGAGACGCACCGGGCTCGGTAGGCCGACGGAACGGCCCGCTCTCGGGCTGTTTCACGACCCCCCGCCTGCGCCTCAAATACCCCGGGTCGCCATCGTACGACTGCAACCACCCCGGAAAGGTCCTTCCAGATCGCCTCGAGGGGACAGCACCGTGTCCCTGGCGTGCGAAGGACCTTTCCAAAACCCACTCTTCTTCGAACGGTTCTCCTCGGCCGAAACATTACCCGGACCCCGGGCGCGCCCCGGCTACTTTTCTGGTGTCAGGTCGAGTTCCAGAAAGTGCACCCCGGCCACGGGGTTGAACCGGTACGGCGGGATCTCTTGGAACCCCAGCGCCCGATAGAGCCCGAGCGCGGCGTCCATCGTCGGCAGGGTGTCGAGCCGCATCTTCTCGTAGCCGAGCCGCTTCGCCGTCCGGACGAGCTGTTCCGAGAGCGCGCGACCGACGCCCCGGCCTCGGAACGCCGGGCGCACGTAGAGCCGCTTCATCTCGCACACCGACGCGCTGTGCGGTCGCAGCGCCACGACCCCCGAGGGCTCCTCCCCTTCGTAGGCGAGGAGCACCACTCCCCCGGGAGGCGAGTAGGCTCGCGGGAACTCGGCGATCTCTTCCCGGTACCCCTGGAACTCGAGGTCGATCTCGAGCGAACCCACGTACTCCTCGATGAGGGACCGGGCCGCGGCGAACTGCGCGTCGGACTCGGCCTTTACGATCCGCATCAACCCGCTCGAACCCCCCCCGCGATGAAATCCCCTGGGACGCTTGACTGCCGCTGTCCGGACGCCCTCCATCGTTCAGATTTCACCGGCGGGCGAACCGACCTACCCGCTGCCGCGGTGGAGGGGCCAACCCATGTGGCGTTGTGCGTCGCCCCCTCTGCCCCGCTCCGCGCTCGACCGTTCGGTCTCCCCGCGGACCCTGACAGACCCCGATGCGCCTCGCCCTCACCCCCGAACCGGACCGCACCCCGAGCCTCGGGACCGAGCGACAATCGGCCTCTCGCTCCGCGTCGCGGTCTTAGTTCCAACCGTCCAGTGACCGGCGTCGCCTCGAAGGACGAGGGGTCCATCGAGGACGCCACCGATGAGCGGACGCCCGGCCGGATGCGTCGGACGCCCTGAACTCTCGATGGTGGGTCGTTCCTGAGCCCTTTCCCGGCACCTCGCCGGAGCCCGTCTTCCCCATCTTCACGGCGCTCCGGTCGCGGGGCGGGTCCTGGGGAGGACGCTCGATCGAAGGCCCTCGTCGTCTCGTTCGGAGGGCCACCGCGCACCCCAGTCCGTCCCGTCCGAGACCCGCGGAAGGGTCGGGGGAGTTTTCGAGAACCTTGGATGCAAAACGCATCGTCGTCGCAACGCCATGCGAACCTGTTCCCGACCGACCCCGTTCCCCCGTGCCGACGGGCCGGGTCCTCCTCATCGGAGAACTTCGGCTCCCGATCGCGGGCCCGTATCGCCCACGCGCCCGCCTCTATCGCTATCCCGACGGACGTCTCCTCTGGCTCGTCCGTTTGTGGGAGTCCGACCGGCCCGTGCCCCACCTCGTCTCCACCGCCGTGCTCCGCGAGTTCGCTCGCGTGAACCGACTCCCCGAAGTTCGCGCCGAGGTCGACGCGCTCGTCGAGGCGGCCATCGAGCGCGACCGACCGTGAGCGCCCCCGGCGCTGTCACCGTCGGCTGCCGCGGAGCGCCGTCGCACCGTTGGCAGTGGTACGGCGAGCTCGCCCGACTGATCGCCGCGACCCCGCCCCCGGCTGCTGCGCTCTTCGAGGAATCGTCCGACGGGGCGGTGGTGCGGGTGACCGTGCGCCCGGCGGAGGTGATCGACCTCCTCCGTCACAGCCTGACCGGCGCTTCGGTCCGGGTCAACGTTTGTCCCGGACGCGCCCCCGACCCGCCGCCCGGCCGATGGAACGATCGCGTGGGATGCCTCGTCCGGACCGGAGATGGCACCGTTCCCCTTCGCGATGGGCCGCCCACCATCGACCGAGTCGGTCTCGCCGCCGGAATGGAGCCGGGGATCTGGCTCGGCCTTCAGACGTTCTGGCTCCCCGCACGACGGAACACCCTCTGGTTGGCCCGGCGGTTCCGGTTCGCCGTGCCCGGGGACACCGAGGGCGACGGATCGTTTCGGACCCTCGGGACCGCCCTTGCGGCCGAGTGGGGCCTGACCGTCGGCGTCACGACCACATTTCGGCCCGTTGGTCGCCTCGGCGCTCGACGGGCGTGGCAGCGGGGAGACCTGCGGGCCGTTCCGCCCGATGGTTGGTTCGAGCGACCCGCCGACCTCGCGGTGCGGGCGCTCTTTTCGCTCGAGGGGGGACGCGCTTCGACCGCCGAGCAGCCCGTCGAGACCCCCGCGATTGTTCTCGGAGCCTCCGGCGCCGGCAAGACCACGTACCTCGCCCGCTCGGCCGTCGCCACGGTGCGGCAAGGGGGTTCCCTCTTCGTGGTCGACCTGCACGGGGACCTCACGCCGGCGATC
>CAZCNZ010000195.1:0-24285 GCA_964500245.1 uncultured Thermoplasmatales archaeon
ACCGGGTCGAGTACGAGCCCGAGCAGTTCCCGGGACTCGTCTGCCGCATCGATGAGCCCCGCGTCGTCGTGCTGCTCTTCGGGAGCGGCAAACTCGTCTGCACCGGGGCGCGCAAGCCCTCGGACGTCGAGGTCGCGGTCAAGAAGATCACGAAGGAGCTCCAAGGCGCGGGTCTCCTCCGCTAGCGCCGCGCCCTGGACGAGGCCGGGATGCCCCTACCGAGAGGTCTCCCGGTCGTCGACCACCACTGCCATCTCTCTCTGAGGGGAGACGGAGTGCGGGCCGCGGAGCGGTTCCGGGCCGCCGGCGGGACCCACCTTTTCCTCGCCACCCAGAACTACGAGGCGACCGTTCCGCTCTCGCTCGACACCTACGCAAAGCAGTTCGAAACGACCTGGCGGCTTGCCCAGAAGGTCCACGAGGAGGTCGGCGTGCGGGCCTATCCCGTACTCGCCCCGTATCCGATAGACCTTATCGC
Organism: uncultured Thermoplasmatales archaeon; assembly: GCA_964500245.1. Taxonomy (GTDB): domain Archaea; phylum Thermoplasmatota; class Thermoplasmata; order Lutacidiplasmatales; family UBA184; genus Lutacidiplasma. The sequence continues at coordinate 479 of CAZCNZ010000195.1, forward strand.
CGCCTCCGCCCAACTTGGGCCCGAGGCCGCTCTTGACCTTCATCGGGCCGCGCTTGACCTTGCCGGGCGATGGGTCCGTGAGAAGAAGGCGGTGGCGCTCGGGGAAGTGGGTCGGCCTCACTTTCCCATTCCCGAGGCGGTGAGCGATGTCGTCGAGAAGGCGTTCCGCCACGCCCTCGAGGTCGCCCGCGATTCGGACTGTCCCGTGGTGGTCCACTCCGCGGACCTACCCCCGGCAGGCTTCCTCGAACTGGCGGAACGGGCGCGCGCAGCGGGCCTCCGCCCCGATCGGCTGATCAAGCATTACACCCGGAGCCCCATCGCGCTCGGTTCGGAGGGTGGGGTCGTCCCGTCCTACCTTGCGCGCCGCGACCTCGTCCGGGAGGTGTCGACCCGGGCCGGCCCCTGGTTCCTCGAAACCGACTACCTCGACGACCCGAATCGTCCGGGAGCCGTCCTCGACCTTGCGACCGTGCCCCGGCGCGCGGTGGCGATCGCCCAAGACCCATCCCAAGGCGCGGACCGGCTTTACGTACCGTTCGTGGAATCGGTGGAGCACGTCTACGGGTGGAGACCCGAGATTGGTCCGGAAGGGGGAGCGGAATGACGCACGCGAAGCGGGGAACGTTCCTGGTCATCGAGGGAATAGACGGCGTCGGGAAGTCCACTTTGCTCCGGCGGCTCGCCCGCTCGCTCCGGCACCGGGGTCTCTCGGTCGCCGTACGGCGCGAGCCTTCCGACAGCCGTCTCGGGGCGCTCGCCCAGTCCGCGGCGGCGGAGGACCCGTGGACGGGAGCGGTCTACTTCACGGTCGACCGGCACCTCGCCGCCCCCGCCCTCGAACGCGACCTGCGGAGCCACGACGTCGTGATCCAGGACCGCTCGTTCTACTCGACCCTCGCCTACCAGGGGAGCGCCCTGCCCGCGCGGGACCGCCGGCGCCTCACCCAGCTCCAGCGTGCCGCTGCCCGAGAGCCGGACCGGGTGATCCTGCTCGACCTTCCCATCTCGGAGGCGCTCCGCCGTCTCGGCGGCCGGGACCGGCGTCGGGGGCCCCTGGAGCGGGAGCGTACGCTGCGGAGAGTCGCCGCCGCGTATCGCGGACTCGCCCGTTCACGACGCTGGCAACGCCTTGACGCCCGGGCCCCTCCCGACGAACTGCTTCGACGGGTCTTGGATGGGCTCGACCTTCTCCCGGCGCCCCGGCGGGGGCGGTCTCGCCGACGGCGAAGATGATAAGCCCGGCGTAGGTCCCCTTTCGCTCGACCGATGCCGCAGAACGCTCCGATCCTCGTCCGGGAGGAGACACTCGACCCGTCGTACCTTCCGGCCCGCCTCGTCCACCGCGATCCGGAGCTCGACCTCTTGCGCCGACGCTACCGGGAGGCGCTCGCGAAGGGCCTCCCGTTCCACCTGTTGCTCACCGGGGGCGTCGGCAGCGGCAAGACCGCGCTTGCGCGTCGGCTCGCCGCCGACCTCGAGAAGGGCGGGAGACTCGGCGGGTTCCCGGTGAAGGCCGCCTACGTCAACTGCTGGAGGCGGGCAAGCGACCGGACCGTCATGCTCGACCTCCTTCGGACCGTTCAGGTGTCGCTCCCGGACCGCGGGTACTCCCTTTCCGAGATGCTCGACGTGTTCGAGCAGGGGATCCGGAAGAACCCCGCCCACCTGGTCGTCCTGTTGGACGAGGCGTCCAGCCTCGTGCGTCAGGAAACGAAACTGGTCTACCTCCTCTCCCGGTCGCGGGAGGTGGAACTCGGTTCGATCTCGCTCATCCTGATCGCGGTCGAGGACCTGTTCCCCTTCATCGACGCGCCGAGCCGGTCGAGTTTCGGAGTGACCCATCGCCTCTCGCTCGCGCCGTACGACCGGGCCGCGCTCACCGACATCCTTGCGTCGCGGGCCGAGGTCGCCCTGCGCCCCGGGAGCATCGACCGTGAGACGCTCGACCAGATCGCCCGAATCGCCGCTCCCAACGGGGACGCGCGTTTCGCGCTCGAGGTCCTCTCTGGCGCGGCGCACGCGGCGGAGGACGCCGGCGCCGGCTCGGTGAGCGCGGAACACGTCCGTCGCGCGAAGGGTTCCCTCCTCCCCACGATGACCGAGACGCAGCTCGAGGGCCTTTCGACGCACGAGCTCGGCGTTCTCCTCGCCCTCTCGCGCAGCCTGAAGCGGCGGGGAGCTGCGACCTCCAGCCAGAAGCTCCGGACCGCCCACGCGGCGCTCCTCGAGGAACTCGGTGCGCCGCCGATGAGCCGGACGACGTTCTGGCGCACGCTCAAGGAACTCGAGCGGGACGGCCTCGTGGTGCTGGAAAGCGGCGCCTCGGGCGAATCGAACAGCGTATCGATGGACGAACTGCCCGCGAGCCTACTCACCACCCTGCTCGAAGAGCGGGTCGGCCGGGGCCGCTCGCGCAAAACCTAAAACGCCGGCGAGGGTCGGATTGGCGTGAGCGACTCCACCTTGCCGTTGCCGGCGGCGGAGCGGGCTTCGCTACCCCACTGGATCCGGGTTCGGCCCCCCCGCGGCGCCGCGTACCCGGAAGTGAAGGGGATGCTGGGCGAACTCGGCCTCGGCACGGTCTGCCGGGAGGCCCGTTGCCCGAACCTCCCGGAGTGCTGGTCCGCCGGTGCGGCCACGCTCATGCTGCTGGGTACCGAATGCACTCGTCGCTGCTCGTTCTGCGCAGTGACCACCCATTGGCCGCGCGGGGTCGTCGATCGAACGGAGCCCGAGCGGGTCGCCGAGGCGGTCCGTCGCTGGGGTCTGCGCTACGTGGTCCTGACCCAGGTGTGTCGGGACGACATTGAGGACGGAGGCGCCGAGGTCCTAGCGGAGACCGTTCGTCGTATCCGGCGGGCCGCCCCGCAGACTCTGGTCGAGCTTCTCATCGGGGACCTGGGGGGACGGGAGAGGTCGATCGAAACCCTCCTTGAAAGTCCTCCGGATGTCCTCGCGCATAACCTCGAGACGGTCCGCTCGTTGAGCCCCCAGGTGCGCGACCCGCGTGCGAGCTACGACCGCTCGCTCGACGTCCTCGGGGCCGCACGGCGCCTCGCAGCCCCGACCCTGGTCACCAAGAGTTCGATCATGCTGGGGCTCGGAGAGACCGATGCCGAACTCGAAACCGCGCTTCAGGATCTTCGGTCCGTCGACGTCGACCTCGTGACCCTGGGACAGTATCTGCGGCCGGGCACGAACCACCGACCGGTCTCCCGGTACGTCCCTCCCGAGGAGTTCGCCCGATGGCAAGCCGCGGCGCTCGCGCTCGGCTTCCGGGGCGCCGCGTCCGGGCCCCTCGTGCGGAGCTCGTATCGTGCGGAGGAACTCTTCGAAGGCGCTCGCGCGGCGCGGGGAGTGTGACCGATGGCGAAGAAGGTCCGCCGCAAGATCGAGGAGGAGGAGCCGGCATTCGAGTTTCCAGTCTTCGACGAGGCCGCCTTCGCCTCGAAGGAGTTCGAGCTCACCTACGGCCTCGCGTGGGCCGGCGGGCTCACCCTTCTCATGGGGGTCCTCTCGTGGGTCCTCTCCGTTTCGGGATTCTACTGGTACGTGGTCTTTCCGATCGGTGTCGTCCTGCTCGCCGCGAGCCCGTTCATCATCGGAAAGCTTCGCTCGCAATCCTCGATCTACACGAAGGGCGACTGGGCGGGCCTGATGGCTCTCGAGTTCTTCGGCTGGCTCGCGCTCTGGTTCGTCCTCCAGAGCCTTTCGCCCCACGCGATCTAGGCGAGGAGAACGAGCTCACGCCTCGTCGAGCCAAGGCAGCCGCTTCGCGAGGAGCTCGCGCAACGCCTCTCCCAGCGCGGGGCTCTCGAGCGCGTCCGCGAGGGGACGTACGTCGCCCTCGTCCGGTCGCGCGGGGGCAAGGTCCTTTCCGAGCGAGAGCCGCGGGAACGCGGCCCGAACGACCGACTCCGCATCCCGGTCGGGCCGGTGGGTTTCGACCCCGAGACTGCCGTCCGGCCGCACGTACGGTCCTTGCAGCACTCGGTCGCTTTTCGGTCCCCACTTTTCGAGGAAGGTACCCGTCCGGTCGATGCCGGCGGGGGGCCCGTCCTGGAGCCGTACCTGGGGGCGGCGTGGGTGGGCAAGCTCGATGGCGATGACCACGGAGCTCGCGTCGGCGGCGCTCGCCTCACCCAGGACCGCGAAATCGGACCGATCGAGCTCCTCGGCGATGGCCCGGGCGGCCTTCCGCACCTGGGGGTAGAGCGTGTCGTCCACGAGGTCCGGTCGGGGAAGGACCACGACGGTGACGTGGGTCCCTCGCAGCTGAAGCCGAGCGAGAGCGTCATCCCGGCGGAGCGGGGGGGTGGGCCTCGGCTCGAAGAACCGGGCGCTCGGGGCGTCGAGGTACGCGCCCGCGGCGAGGATGAAGAGACCCAGATTCCGTCGCGAGAGGGCGCTCGCCACGTTGCGGTTCGGGTCGACCGGGTCGGCGAGGACCAGCGCCACGTCCGAAGGAAGGCGTGGCGGCTCCTTTCCCCGCTCCGCCAACCGTACCGGGACCCTCCAGTCTCGCGCCGCCGCGAGCAACGCCCGCAGGGAGCCAAACCGGATCACGAGGAGTTCGACGAGGTAGCCGGAGAACCCCTCGGTCCGCGCCTCGGAGCCGTACACCCCGAGCGACCGGAAGAACTGCTTCGCGAGTCGAACCTGGGCGACGACCTCGGTGGTCTCCCGGGCGGCCAGGTACTCCTGGTGGAACGGCGTCCGGTCGACGGGGGAGAGGGGATTCGACGGGTCGGTGATCGCGAACCCGGGTACCGCGTCGACCGAGAAGCCCTCGAACTTTCCGCGAAGATACGGATGTTCGGCGTACCGGGTCTCGGGGTCCGTGAGCACCGAGCGGCCCAACGCCAGTCCTTCCTCGCGGAGCCGTTCTCGCGAGAGGTCCGGTGGAAAAAGGAGGAACAGGTCGATGTCGAGCCGGTCCTGGAGGAACGTGCCCCGGGCGGCGCTACCGGCGACCAGCGCGCGAACGAGGGGACTCGACCGCGCGCGCGCGGCCGACGTCACCCGGTCCACGAGCTCGGCGCCCACCCGGGAGACGCGTTCCAGAAACTCGGGCGGGGGCGCGAGTCGCGCGCCGACCTCCCGTTCCACCGCCTCCGCGGCGGCCGAAAGAGCCTCGCCTCCCTTCGCGCCTTTCATCAACGCTCCCGGGACGATTCGGCGCAGATGAACCTTCGGCTCGAACCGCCGGCACGGGACCACCCTTATCGTCCGAGAGCCCCTATTCCTACTGAGAGCTCATGCCGGCCTTGGTCGGCCATCCTGCCACCCTCTTTGAACCGCTCCCCGACGGAAAAGTTCGGTGCACCGCCTGCGCCCGGTACTGCACGATCCCCGAGGGCTCGCACGGTTTCTGCTTCGTACGCAAGAACGTGGCCGGCCAGCTCGTGCTCCTGAGCTATGGGAAAGCGTCGGCGGTCCAGGTCGACCCCGTCGAGAAGAAGCCCTTGTCCCACTTCCATCCGGGGACCCGCGTCTACTCGATCGGTACGGTCGGGTGCAACTGGCGCTGCGCCTACTGCCAGAACGCCGAGATCTCCCAGGAGCGCGAGGTGGTCGGCCGTTCGCTGCCCCCGCACGCCGCGGTCACCGAGGCGAAGCGGTTCGGGTGCAGCGGGGTGACCTTCACCTACAACGAGCCGACGATCTTTGCCGAGTACGCGCTCGACGTGATCACGGAAGCACGGAAGGCAGGGCTCTTCGCGAACTTCGTGACGAACGGGTACATGACCCCCGAGGCGGTCGCGCAGATCGGACCGAACCTTGACGCGGTGAGCGTCGACTTCAAGGGGAGTGGCGAACCCGGTTTTATGCGAAAGTATGTCGCCGCCAAGGGGCCGGAACCGATCTTCGAGTCGGCGGTGGAGCTCCAGAAGAAGGGGGTCCACGTGGAGATCACCAACCTCATCGTCCCGGAAGTCGGAGACTCGGTCGACGCGCTGCGGAAGCTCGCACGCTTCGTGCGGGACGAACTCGGTCCGTCCACGGCGTTCCATCTCCTTCGCTTTCATCCCGACTACCACATGATGGACCTCCCCGAAACCCCGGTGGCAACGCTCGAGAAACTCCATCGCGTGGCGAAGGGCGAGGGCCTCGACTATGTCTATCTCGGCAATGTCTGGGGCCATCCTCTCGAGCACACGTATTGCCCGAAGTGCGGAACGGTGGTCGTCCGGCGAATCGGATTCGCCATCCAGTCCTGGCGGCTCGACGAGGAGAACCGGTGCCGCAAGTGCGGGGAGAAGATCCCCATCGTCGGCCGGCTACCGGAGAACTATACTCCCTCGTTCGTGATGCCGGTCACCTAACGAGGCTGTCACCCGACCCGAGCGGCTTCGCCGTCAACCGCGACCGACGGGACTCCCAAATACACCCGGCCTCCCCGCACCGGTGAGGTCGGTCGTCAGTGCCGAGAACCGCTCGCGAGGTGCCTTCGCCCCGGAAGGCACCGGCGGTGGCCGATTCGGGAGCCCCGCTGCCCATGGTCGAGATCGTGCTGAACGGGGTCGAAGCGGACGACTGGGTCACGGAGTCCCTCGCCTCCTTGGGTGCCTCCTTCCGCCTCCTGACCTGCCGCCCGGCCGACCGGGGACGGCGTCGCCTCTTGCGGTTGTTTGAGGTTCAGACGGGTAGCGACGGGATCGGACCGATCGTCCGGCGCTTGCGCTCCAGATTGCCGGGTCGCGACATCGCCGCTTCCAGCCTCGGCCCGGACCACGCCCTGCTGCGCGTCGCGGTTCCGATGCCGGCGGCCTGCTCCGCGGCGTTCGACCTCGGCGACTTCTGCATCAGTTGCCCCTTCTCGGGGCGCGAGGAGGGCGCGCGGTCGTCGACGTGGAAGGTGCTCGTTCCCCAGATTGTCGACGCCCGTCGTCTGCTCCGAGTCTCGGGGAAGAGAGGGGGACCCCATCCTACCCTCGTCCGGGCCGGAGCCTACCGAAGACAGTGGGGGCTCACCGGACGTCAGGAACGCGCGTTCCGGGTGGCGTTCCAGATGGGCTACTTCGAATACCCCCGCCGTGCGTCGCTGGCGAGCCTGGCGAGCCGTCTCGGCGTCAGTCGCTCCACCGCCCTCGAACTCGTGCGACGGGCCACCACGAAGCTCGCCGCCCAGAGGTTCCTTTCAGAGCCCCCGGTCGATCGGCTTCCGTAGAGGCGAGAACCGGCAGAAAGGGAACCACGGCCTAACGGCCGCGTTCACGCAGGCGCTGGTGCGCCGGAAGGCGACGATGGGTCCGACGCCCGAGTAGTCGCGCTCCGGGTCCGGCCGTGGCTTACTGCCCGGAGGAAACCGGAGGAACGGGCCGGATGGGCCGTCGTCGCGAACCTCTCCTTCCCCTGGTCGATCATCGCTCGGAAGATCGTGGCCGCGAGGTCCGGAGAAAGCCCCACCTCTCGGGCCCACGACTGTGCCCTCACGATGACTCGATGCTCTTGCAATGGGTCCGCGATCCGGCCGTCCTTCTCGGAACGGAGTCGGATGGCCGTGCAGGCGGCGTCGATCCGAGCGGCCACGAGGAGCACGATCCCTCGGTCGATCTCTTCGAGGTCTCGGCGGACCGAGGCAAGCGTCGGCTCGATGGACGGATGCGCGACCATGGTGGACGACCGAGCCCGACGGGGGGCAAGTTCCTTCGACCGCACCGGTGCGGGGCCCGATTCACATACCGCGACCGGTGTCCCGGGACGATGGAGATCGTCCTGGCCTCGAACTTCGACAATCGCCTGGTCGAGGAGACTTCCGACCTGCCGGTCTCCACCTTCTTCGGTGGCTACGCCGTACAGCTCACCGGTGGCGGCCGGCCCCCCCAGATTCTTCCGTCGGTCGACCCGGAGCGGTTCCGCGCCCACCTCACGGTGGTGCATGGGCACGGTCGCCAATTCTACGCGACGCTCAACAGCAACGACCTGGGTCTGAAGGAGTACGGCCCGAACTACGTGGACCGCTTCCTCCGGGAGGTCGGCGAGTTGCTGGACCTCGGTGTCGATGGGTTCGTCATCGCCCTGCCCGCCCTCATCGAGGCCGTCCGGACGGAGTGGCCGGATGTCCCGATCACCGTTTCGACGTTCGCCCGGATCCGGACGGTAACCCAGGCCGAGTACTTTCTCGGACTCGGGGCCCGCACGATCATTCTCGAGGAGGCGAACCGGGACTTCCGCCTGATCCGCGGACTCGTTCGATTAGGTGCGGAGGTCGAGATCCTCGTCAACCAAAGCTGCCTGCCCTCCTGTCCATACCGCGGACACCACCTGAACACGAGCTCGCTCGCCTCTCAGCCGGGCGCCGCGTGCCCCTCGTTCGAATACCCTATCCTCGAGTGCGGCCTGGAGTACGTCCGCGATCCGTCGAAGCTCATCTCGGGGATCTTCGTCCGTCCGGAGGACCTCGAGGTGTTCGAGGAGGCCGGTGTCCACCGCTTCAAAGTCTCCGGGCGGAACCGCTCCACCGATTGGCTCGTCCGATGCGCTCGGGCCTATGCGGCGAGAAGCTACCGCGGGGACCTGACGGACATTCTGAGCTTGGTTCAGGTGAAGGGTCCGCTCTCCGCGTTGCGGCGGCTCGAAGAGGGCGCGGACGGCGAGACGGCCCGAACGTTCGCCCGCGCGTTCGCTCCGCTATCGGACCTCTCGATCGACAACACGGCGTTCCCTCCGGACTTTCTCCGCCATATCGCAGGGGTGGACTGTGACCACACGACGTGCGAAGCGTGCGGGTACTGTCGCGGCGTCGCCCAGAAGGTGCTTCGGGTCTCGGGGCGGCCGGTGTCCGAGTACGTCGCGCCCGCCGGTCTCCCCTCGCCGATCCGGGTCCTCCCCCAGCTCGGGCCTCGGTAGGTGGACCGGCCGCCCCGGCGCATCCGTGGCCGGTCAGTTCGAGGGCGGTGGCTCGTTCGGAGGGGTCTCCTGCCACGGCTGGGCCGGCGGCGGTGTCCCGACGCCCTGCCCCCGGGGCGGTCGCCGCCGAGCGAAGTAGACCATGCCGATGAGGAAGATCACGGCGAGCACCGCGACCAGGGCAATGATGGCCCATCCGGTGCCGCTGATGCCCATGGCTCCGGACGAACCCGAGCTCACGGCGTTGAGGGCGATGGTGACGCCCGTGGTCTTGGAACTCGCCACGGTGACGTTGTTGAAGTAGGGGTAGTAGCCGGCCGCCGTCACTTCGATCGAATGAAGGCCGGGCATCACCCGGACGGAGTACGTTCCACTGCCCAGGCTCACGCTCGAACCGTCCACCCAGACGGACGCGGACCCGGGGGTGACAATGAGGCTCAGCGTCCCGAGAAGGATCGGCTGAAGCGCGATCGTCACGCGCGTGGTCGAGGTGGAGTTCACGCTGACGTTCGTGAAGTACGGGTAGTAGCCGGGGCTCGTCGCCTCGATCGAGGCGAATCCCGGCGGAACGTTGGTCGAGCCGACTCCGCCGGTCAGAGTGACCGGGCTTCCGTCCACCCATACGGAAGCATTCGCCGGCGAGACCTCAAGGCTGACCTCTCCCGGCGCCGCCGTGAACTGGAACAGCGCGGTCGCTTCCGGAAGTGCCAGAGCCACCGGGATCCATGCCGGGGTCACGGAGTAGCCGAAGGCCACGGAGGCGGTGACGTTGTACGTCCCCGTCGGGAGGTCGAAGATGATGAGTGGGGTCGGGTAGGAGCTTCCGGACTGGGTGACGGTCACGTTGCCCGTCCCGGTGCCGTTGACGGACGCCGACCAGTAAATGTCGTTCGGGAGTCCGTCGGCCTGCACGATGAGCGGAATGAGGGCCGCGAAGGTGATGCTGACGACCACCGCCGCACCGTCGACGGTGAAGTCGGAGGGCGCGGAGGTCACCGCGTAACCCACCGGCGCTCCCACAACGAGCGAGAACGTCCCGTTCGGGGAGTCGACCTCAATCTGGGCGGACGAGTTCGTCGATAGGAACACCCCGTTCTCCGTGACGTTCCAGGCGATGCCGACCACGAGGCCGGTTTCCTGGAAGGTGACGGGGTAGAGGCTGTACGGCACCAGGGGCACGTAGTCCCCGCCAACCGTGATCGCACCAGTGTTGTTGTACGGGAGCACGCCGAACGGGTCCAGCGTCGTGCCGTAGTTCGACCAGTAGTTCCCGCCCTGGTACCAGGTCCCGATGATGCTCCCCGTGAGGTTCCAGCCATCGACCAGCGTGTAGTTCGATGCGGGCTGCATCGTTACATTCCAGGTGTCGTTGTACGTCACCGGACCACAGTAACCATACTGGTCGCAGCCGAACGGATCATAGGTGATCGTGATCGCCGGGATCCCGACCTCGAACTGATTGTTGTAGACTAGGTCGCCAGACTCAGTCTCGTTGATACCCGTGTCCCATCCCCCCGCCCCGTCGACGGAGAGCGGATCGGCGGCGACCACCGGCGTGGTCACGAACGTGTTGCCCCAGACCACGTTGGCCGTTCCACCGTAGAAGAGCAGGGCGTTCCCCTGATCGTCGAACGTGTTCGATAGGACGAGCGAGTTCGTGCAGTTCCAGAAGATCACCGAGCTTTCCGGGAAGGAGGCAAGGAACGCAGACATCCAACCCAAGATTCCACCCGCGTGCACGAGCTCAATGTTGGTTGCATCGTAGAACTGGAGTTGCAGGTTGTTCGTGTGCGGGAGTCCGAGCGGCCCGACATAGGCCGGCGCAAAGTCCCAGGATGGCAGGTCAATCTCGAACGAAGGCGGGGTCACCTGCACGTAGGCCGTGGTTCCCGCGATCAGAAGGCCCGGGAACTCTGGGAAGAGGAAATCGTTCCAGGTGGCGAACTCGGGAGCGAGGGAGCCGTACTGGTTATTGAGGAGGATGTACGGGTTCCCAACGGTGCCGGCTCCCGCGGAGGCGATAGAAGCGAGCTCGGCATTCGAGAAGGCGAAGAGAGGAGCGTAGATCCCGACCGTCGGGTCGTACGTGAGGTGGACGGCCGGAAGAGTAACCGAGGCTGTCGCGGTTACGACCTCGCTCGCGGGGTCGTATTCGCTCATCATGAATGCGAGGAAGTAGGTCACCCCCGTCGGGAGATAGAACGTGGTCGTTCCAGTGACGGACGTAGGCACCCACTGGGCCAGGCTCGCGTTTTCCGAATTTCCGATGTTGATGAACAGGAAGGAGTACTCCGCGACCGGGTGGACTGTCACGGTGTCGGCCACGGCTCCGTTCTGTGCGGAGTAGTTCCAGAGGCCACCGACGAACGAGGGTCCGGCACGAACGACACCGAACGGGTTCGTTCCGCCGCTCGAATACACTGCCAATCCGACCGAGTTTTCCCCGGTTTCCTGGCCGGCGTTGTAGGCGGAGGGAACATCCTGCACCGCCCCGGCCGACGCGTTCCAGTACGCCAGCGCAACGGTTGCGTCAGCCGCGGTAAACGCGGTCATGTCGCCGTCGTCGTTTCCGAGGATGTCGATTTCCATGTCGTTGATCAGGCCGATCGGATCGTAGTTGTACCCGTCGGCCTGGTAATACGGGATGGATGCGGCTTCGGTCGGAGCGCCGACGGTGGAGTTGAAGACCAGATAGTCGAACGACGCCGACTGCCGGAAGGTGCTGTTCGAGAGCGTGTAGTTGAAGTACAGCGCCGGGCGGTCGCCCATGGTGGATGTGTTCAGGTAGAGGGTCAGCGTGAACGGGTAGCCGATGTAGAACGTGGGGCCGAAGCCCTGGTAGAGGTAGGGGAAGTCCGCAAAGGTGCCGTTGACGCTGAAGTTGTAGATGCTGTTCTGTGGGAAGACCCCGGAGGGGCTCGAAAAGTTCCACACTTCGTCCCCGAAGGTGAGCTCGTGGGTGCTCACCGTGTAGCCGATGTAGTTCTGACTCCAGAACTGGTAGGACGAGTTGCCGAAGATGGTGACTCCGCTGACCACGGAGTTCTCCTGAATGCCGAATGTGTCCGGGCCGTCGCCGTCCACGTATAGCGATTGCAGGTTCGTGATGTTGACCGTCCCCGCGACGCTCGTCGTGTTCAGCTCGTACGGGGTCAGCACGCCCGATACATTGCGAAGGCCGATATCCGCGACTCCCATCGGGGCGGGCGCTTGCGGGTAGGTCGGCGTGATTGGTTGAGCGGTGTCGGTCACCGCCCTCGCGAAGTTCGGGAGGTGGATCGTCGCGGGGGAGACCCCTATCGCTCGCAGGCCATTCTCGATGGCCAATGCCTTCGCGAGGCCATTGGCCGACGGCGGTGGAGTGGTGGGGGATGAGGGGGTGCTCCTCGCCAAAGCCATGGCTGTGGTCCCGGCCGCTCCGGGGGGGTTCGGTTCTCCGTTCATGGCGCGGCCGGGGACCGATAGGGCCACCACGAGGCCGAGGGAACTCAGCACCAAACACGCGACTACGGCGGCGGCAAGCACCGGCCGAGAAACACGCTCGACCATGGGGCCGTAGGAGAAGAGAAGGGAGATAGCCTTTCCGGAACAGTGCACCGTCCATCAAGGGTCATTCCCGAGGAACCGGCAGTCGAAAGGTCCGTCCGCCCAAGGCCGGTCGGGGACGGCTCAGCAGACGGTCCCACGAAGCGTTCGGCTCGACCGGCCGGATTCGCACCCGCGCATCGATGCAGCCCACCGGAGTCATGGCGATTTGGGGGTTCAACTTGATTAGATGAGATCCCGTCGCCCAACCATGTGGCCCCGCTCGGAGTCTCGGTTCCTCAAGGTCGACGGATATCGAATCTACCTCCGCACCTTCGGAGCCCAGAACTGGGGGCGTACCGTGCTCTGCGTCCATGGGGGACCGGGCGGGACGCACGACTACTTGCTGCCGCTCTCCGACTTTGCCCGATACGGGTTCCGCGTGGTGTTCTACGACGCGCTGGGCTGTGGCCGGTCCGACCTTCCGGACGGTACCGAGCTCTACACCCTCGAGCATGACCTGCGGGTGCTCGAGATGGTTCGGCGGTCGCTTGGAAGTGACCGCATTCATTTGATGGGATCGAGTTACGGCGGGATGCTCGCACTCGCCTACGCGTCGCGGCATTCCGAGCGGCTCATCAGCCTCGTAGCGACCGGGGGACTCTCGGACGTTCCGTTCGCGAGCCGCGAGATGAAGCGTCTGGTTCGGGCCCTTCCACGGAGCACCCAGGTCGTACTCCGGAAGTACGAGCGGCGCGGTGAGTTCCAGCATCCAGAGTACGAGGCGGCCACGATGCAGTTCTACCGCCGGCACGTCTGCCGGCTCTGGCCCTGGCCCGAAGAGCTCCAGTCCACCCTGATGCGGATCAGCCGGCCGGTCTACGGGACCATGAACGGCCCCAATGAGTTCACGATCATCGGGAACATCAAGGACATCGACTTCAGCGACCAACTCCACCGAATCGCCGTGCCCTCCCTCATCCTTCACGGCCGGTACGATGAGGTGACTCCCGCGGTGGGGGAGCGAATCCACCGTAGAATCCCGGGATCACGTCTCCACATTTTCCCTCGGAGCTCCCACACCAGTTTCTGGGAGGAACGGTCCGCTTACATGCAGCTCGTCCGTGACTTTCTCCGGGCCGCGGAGAAAGGGCCGCCCTCCTCCTAACCGGCGCGGAATGTATCGCTCTCGATTCGTCGAACGGGTGGAACCCAGGAATCACGGCGCGCGGGCGGACCCGCGAGTCTTCCGGTAGTCGCGTTCCAACGCACGGCGAAACCGTGCCCACGAAAGAGAAACGTACCGCTCCCATTGCGACTTGGAAGGGTTCTTTCCCCCGATCGGGGTGGGGCGGCGGCGAACCTTCAGAACCAAGCGCGTTCGGCCACCCGGAAGGCGAGAGAGGCGATAGTCAAGCGAAGCCGATCGATGGCTCCCCACCGAGTCGGAGTGCCAGCGGCTTGGTGGCATTAGCCGCACCACATGTCGTGACCAGACCCATCCGCGCGCCGTCTCCTCGAGGTCCTCGTAGACGACCTCGCCACGAGAACGGCGGAGAATCCGCCTCTCATACTCTTCCGATTCGTACCTCGCATCCTCGGGTGTGTAGTCCGTGCACCATCGATAGACGAACTCGAGCGGAGCATCGAACTCGCAACGAACTTCGTAGGTAGGGGCTGGCCAGCGGGGAGCCATCAGAGCACCATCCTGCGAGGACGCGGCAGTCGGACGGTGGCTAAGAACCCTCTGGCCGGTTCGGCGGAAGTGGGGAAGCCGCGTCCGGGCCCATCCCACCTCACCGACCCCTTCGGGAGGGCAGGGGCACCCCTTTCCTCTACACCTCAAGGTTTTTGGGGGACGGATTCGGAGTCGCTGGTCCGGACCCATGACCGAAGAGCGCGAAGAACCGCGATTCCGAGAGCACCTCCACGAGATGCGACAGGCGTTGGGAGGGATTGGCAAGGACGTGAAGATCGATGTGGCCGACGCGCCGCGACTCGCACGGGAAGGAGCGAAGAACTCCCTGGCCAAGGCGGCCGGGATTCGGCGCGACCCCATGCGCGAATGGTCCGAACCCGAGACCTCCGATCCGAAATAGACCCCTTCCGGCCCCCTAGGCCGTCGGAACGGCCACTTAGAGGTCCGCGCGATGTGGACCGGGGTTCGCTAAGTGGCGCTTCCCACGAGGATGACTCCGCATTTCCGACAGAAAATGACGTTCGTTCCGAACGAGGTGAAGCCGCCGCCCCCCTTCATGCTCCCGATGTCGTCGAGTCGGAGTGATTGCCTACAGTTGGGGCACCACGGCAGGTTGGCTCTTGGCGGGGGAGGCGGAGGGGCGGACATGGTGAGTAAATCACGCTCTCCAGCAAGGTCCTTTGCTTCCCCAGCGGGGGAGGCGTGTTGGGCTTTGATGCCGGGGCCAGGATTCGAACCTGGGAACTCCTGCGAGAGCAGATCTTGAGTCTGCCGCCTTTGGCCGCTCGGCCACCCCGGCGTCATCGACGCGAGGAGACGGAGGACCTTATTCGTCTTCCGTTTCCTCGTCCACCAAGTCGCTCTCGTCGCCGATCGGGACCGAGAGAGCCCCTTCGTCCCGTCGCACTTCACGAGCGCTTGGGTCGGCCGGCAACGATGCGCGAGCGACCCGGGTCGAAGTACGCGTCCGACGTTGGTGCCCGCATTTCAGGCAAGTGCGCACTCGGCGTCCGGAGCGCAAGCGGGTGCGAACGGTCCGGCCCTCGACCCAGAAGGCGGAACACGCCCGGCAGTACAGCTCCCGGTATTCGCCCAGAAGGCGCACGTTGTAACGCATCCCGATACGGCGGGCCAACGTCACATACCGGTCGGCGAGTTCGGGGTGGCCACCGAGCGACTCCCGTTCCGCGAGATTGAACAGGTCAGCGACACGCCGACGCGCGATGCGCACCATCGCGTTGGTGCGGCGGCCCCGTCGCCCGGTGCGCCTCAGGACTGTGGTTGCTGGCATACCGGGCAGTAGACCGCGACGCGACTGATGACCGTCCGGCATCGAATACAGTACTTGCCCCCGGGAGGGGGCGGCATCGGACCCACCGCCCCCGGCACTGGAGGAGGGGCAAGGACCGCGTAGCCGGTGGGTGCATAGACCCAACCTCCGCCGACCAAGGGGGCCGTTGGTAACGGACGCGGAGGTGGCGGAGGCGGACTCCCGGCAGGAGGCGGAGGGGCTGGTGGGAGCGGCGCCGCAGGCCTCGTGCCGGTTCCGGCGGCGGCGTCCACCTGGGGCAGGGTGTATCCGCACTTTGTGCAGAACAGCGCGCCCTCGGTTGCGAGTTCGCCGCAATGGAGGCAGACGGTCACGCTCGGGGGCAAGGTTAATGGCGTATATCACCGTCAGGGGTTCAGTGAGACACCGCTCGGTCGCGCTCGTGACTCGGGACCCGGGGCTCTACCACGAGCTCGCCGGATTCCTGCGGGAGCGGCGTGTCCCGACGATCAGCCTTCTGCCCGGCGACCGAATTCCCGACCGGGTAGCGGTGGTGCTGACCTCCACCTCGGAGGCGCCGCTGATCGCGCACTCGAACGTGCTTCCGGTGGGTGAGGCGGCGGATCGGCGAAGCCTCGCGGCCGCGGTCCACCATGCCCTTGAATCCGCGGACGCGACGGAGGCGATCGTGGTGGGTCTCGACCCCGGACCGCGACCGGGCTACTCGGTCCTGGCAGGCCCGACGATCCTCGCCGAAGGAGAGCTCGACTCGCCCGAGTCGGCCGGAACGTTTGCGAACCACCTACGCCACCGATTCCCCGGCCGTCCCGTACTGTTCCGGGTCGGTCGCGGGGACCCCCCTGCCCGGAACCGGATCGTGAATTCGCTCCTCGAACATCACCGGTCCGTGGAACTCGTTGACGAGCAGGGGACGACCCCGCGCGGGCGCCGAAGGCCCCGCGACGCCGCGGCGGCGCGCACGATCGCCCATTTCCGGGGTCGGCCGGTCCGGGAGCCGCTCCCTCTCACGGTGACCCCCGGGGAAATCGCGAACCTCCAGCGACTCAGCCGGGAGGGGAGCGGAGGACGTCTCACGATTTCTCGTTCGAGCGCCCACCGCGTGCTCCAAGGGGAGATCACGCTCGCCGAGGCGGTGGCGGAAGCGATGGCGCGACCGACCCGTTCCCGGCCGGCGGGCGAGACGACGTCCCCGAGGGAACCCCTTTAATCCACGGGACGGTCGCGGCGGTCGTGGCGCTTTTCCCGAAGGTCGCCGACCAGGCCCGTCGGGCCGCGCTCGAGAACGCGCTGGCCCATGAGGGGACCGCGCACCCTGGTCCGATCGTGGCCCGGCTGATGGCAACCGACCCGACCCTCCGATCGCAGGCCGATGAGGTACGTTCGCTCGTTTCCGAGGTGGTCGCCGAAATCCGTGGGCTCCCGCTCGCCGAACTGGAAGACCGGCTGGCGCAACTCGGAGGAGCGCAGGCTCCTGGCCCGAAGTCGACGAGGAGCGAGGCCCCCGATTTCCCCGAACTGCTGGGCGCCGAGAAGGGCAAGGTGGTGCTCCGGCTCGCGCCGTTCCCGAGCGGGGTCCTCCACATCGGCAACTCGAGGATGCTGTTCGTGAACCAGCTGTACCGAGAGCGGTACAACGGGAAACTTCTCCTCGTGTTCGACGACACCGCCGGCTCGGC
This sequence comes from uncultured Thermoplasmatales archaeon, assembly GCA_964500245.1. Classification (GTDB taxonomy): domain Archaea; phylum Thermoplasmatota; class Thermoplasmata; order Lutacidiplasmatales; family UBA184; genus Lutacidiplasma. The sequence continues at coordinate 17,526 of CAZCNZ010000195.1, forward strand.
GGAAAAACGGATCGAGACCGAGTTCTTCGACCTCATCCTGGGCGATTGCGAGCTGGCTGGCGTCCATCCCGACGAGGTCCACTACAAGTCCGACCGGATCCCCCTCTTCTACCCGTGGGCCCGCCGCGTCATCGAGAAGGGGGCGGCCTACGTCTGCCGCTGCCCGCAGGAGCTGCTCGGCAAGAATCGCGCCGCCGGGGTCGCGTGCCCCGAGCGAGCGCAGACGGTCCCGGAGGCACTCGAGGAGTGGGAGAAGATGTTGGGGAACTCCTACGGCCCAGGGGAGGCCGTCCTCCGACTGAAGACCGACATGGCCGACCCGGACCCCGCCTTTCGCGACCGGGTGCTGATGCGGATCAGCGACATCGACCACCCCCGGGTCGGCCGGAAATACCGGCTTTGGCCGATGCTGGAGTTCTCCTGGGCCGTGGACGACGTCGAACTCGGCGTCACGCACGTCCTGCGCGGGAAAGACCTCGTGATGGAAGATCGCATGCAACGCTACCTGTGGGACCTTCTTGGAATCCCGGGGCCCCCGTTCGTCCACTTCGGGCTCCTCCGGGTGCGAGAGGCCAAAGTCTCGAAGAGCAAGTCGTACAAGGAGGTCAAGAGCGGCCTCTACGACGGATACGCTGACCCCCGGACCTGGTCGCTCCGCTCCCTCGCGCGTCGCGGGATCTCGATGGACACTCTCCGGGAGTTCATTCTGTCGTTCGGAATGTCTCTCGCCGACATCGAGGTGCCGGCGGAGACCCTCTATGCGGAGAACCGCAAGCGGATCGACGCGACCACCGTCCGTCGTGCGTTCGTCGCGGAGCCGGTCCGCCTCGAGGTGGAGGGATATCCCTTCGACCTTTCCCACGTGACCCTCCCGAACCACCCCGACCGTCCGGAGCTCGGAAGCCGCACGGTTGCGGCCGGACCGTCGTTCTATCTCGCGCGTCGCGACCTTGCGGCCCACGCGGGCGAGGAGGTCCGTCTCAAGGACCTCGTCAACGTTCGGCTCGACCCGGGCGGCGTGCCGGCGGAGGGGCCGATGCGGGCGGCGTTCACGAGCCGCGAGAACCGAAAGCTCCCACGTCTCCAATGGGTAGGCATCGAAGGGGCGGTCCCCGTCGACCTCCTGGGAATCGACGGAGACCACTCGAAAGGCCTCGGTGAATCGACGCTCGCGACGGCAGGACCCGGAGAGATCCTTCAGTTCGAGCGGGTCGGGTTCGTCCGGGTCGAGCCCGGTTGGACCCCGGGGTCCGGACCGCTGCGGGTCGTCTACGGACACCCGTAGGTTCCTCCCGAGCTTTTTGTACACGCAGTCGCTCCCACGGACGGGCGCGAGATGAAGTTCCTCCATACGTCCATCACCGTGCGGAACATGGACGAGAGTCTGGCGTTCTACACGGAGATGCTCGGACTGCAGTTCGAGCGCCGGCGGACGATACCCGAGAACCACGCAGAGATCGCGTTCGTCCGTGACCCCATCAGCGGAGCGCGCGTCGAGCTCACCCACTGGGACGGGAAAGAGTCGTTCGAAGCGGGCGAGCAACTCGACCACCTCGCCTTCGAGGTGGACGACCTCGACCGAACGTTGATGCGCCTTCGCACCAAGAACGTGCGCGTCGCGAAGGAGCCGTATCGGCTCTCGGGAGGGTCGTCCCGCATCGCGTTCGTCCTCGACCCGAACGACGTGTGGATCGAGCTCATCGAGCGCGCTCCCGCCTCCGCCTGACGGGGGACCGTGGCGGAGCCGCCCGTCCCGATCCCGCAGCATGAGGGGCGACCCCTGCTCGCGGTGTTCTCAGCAACCTTTCTCGTCCGATTCGCCTTCGGCATCACGGTCGCCATCCTCGCGGCCTACATCTCCAGCCAATCGAACGCCCTCGATGAGGGAACGGTCGGCACGGTGGGGATCATCGCGGCACTCTCTCCAGCCGGGGAGTTCTCGACCGTCCTCTTTGCGGGCGCTGCCGCCGACCGGTATGGTCGCTTCCCGATCCTGTTCCTCGGCATCGGTTCCGCGGCCGTGATCTTCCTGCTTCTCGGACTGACCCGCGACCCCACCCTCCTTGCCGCGGCCAACCTCGGCTACGGGATCGCGAGCGGGGCGATCCTCGCCTCCAGCCTCGCCCTTGTGGCCGACTTCTCCGGCCTCAGCGAGCGGGGGTTCGAGATGGGTCGGTTCGACGCGATGAGCCTCTCCGGGTGGATCACCGGGTTCGCGTTCGGTCTGTTCATCAAGGGAGCCGTACCGAACTCCTCCCTCGGCCTCGCGTTCCTTCTCGGCGCGGCCATCCTCGCGGCGGGCCTCGCGTGCGCCGTCCTCCTGACCCGGGGCCAACCGGCACGTCGCGGTCGCGCCGCCTACTCGTTCCGGGAGGTCGCGCGGCACGTCTTTCGCCGGAGCGTGCTCCTCGTGACGCTCCCGTGGTTGGCGATCTACATGCTGATCGGGACGGTCCTCGTCTTCCTCGCATCGGCGGTGAGCGGGGCCAAGATCTCGACGGTCGAGCTGGCCGCCCTCATCGGCGTCGGCGGTCTCGTGCTGATCCTCACCCAGCCGCTGTTCGGCCGCTTCGCGGACCGGTTCGGCCGGATCCGCATGATGGGAGTGGGCGCGACCGGTTTCGTTCTCCTGATGGTCTTCGCGTCGCTGATCGTCGCGTTCGGCGCCATTCTGCCGCTCTTGATCGGCATCGGGGCGAGCGTGGTGCTCACGCTCATCTACGGGCCGGCGGCGCTGGCCGCCCTCACCGACCTCTCCCACGAGGTGGGGCGCGCGACGACCATGGCGATCTACTCGCTCACGATCTCGGTCGGGATGTTCGCCGGGCTCATCGCCTCGTCCCAGCTGTATTCGCACCTTGGGAATACCGGGCTCTACATCTTCTTCGGAGCCCTTGCCGTGACCGTGGCGGCGCTGACCGCCGCACGCTTCCGGGAGCTGGGCGGGGCGCTCGACCGCCCTATGATTCCGGCTCGATGATCACGTGGCGGAGCAGCGGGTGGCTCTGCTGGAGGGCGAGCGTGACCTCGTCGATCGCCTTCTCGATCTGGTCGGTAGTGAGCCCGTCGTGGAAGTTGATCCGCAGCGCTAGGAGCGCGTCATCCGGTCCCAGCACCATCGATTGGAGGGCCCGCACTTTGGACACCCGGGGGTCCCGTTCGACGACGCTGAGGATCGTCCGCGCCTCCTCCGGGTCGAGCGCCTGTCCGATGAGGAGGCCGTGGCTCTCGAGCGTGAGGACGAGGCCCGTGATGATCAGCAACACCCCTTCGATGATCGCCGCGATGCCATCGGCTTGGTAGCGGCCCGTCCGGTAGATGATGAGGAGGGCGAAGAACGCCACGATGCAGCCGACGATCGAGACGACGTCCTGGTAGAACACGGACTTGAGGCCGATGCGACGGGATTCCAGGAACGACTGCAGCGTCTCCCGTGCGCGCCGCACCTCGCGCAACGTGACGGCGATGCTGACGGCGCTCACGAGGAGGGTGACGCCGATGACGATCAGGGCTTCCCCGATGTGGGTGACGGCGACGGGGCTCGCGTACTGGTCCACCCCGGTCGAGAGGGCCAGGAGCCCGGCGATCGTGAACGTCACGACGATCGAGATCAGCGCCCAGTAGAACCGCTCCTTCCCCCGACCGAACGGGTGACGGTAGTCCGCGGGCAGCTGAGAGGCATAGAGCCCCCAGAGGAGGAGGGCCGCCCCGACGAGGTCGGTGACGCTGTAGATGGCCTGGGCCAGGACCGCCCGGCTTCCCGAGATGATGGCGACGTCCAGGTTGAAGGCAAACAGCGCGCCGTTGAGCACCAGGGTGGCGACGATGACGACCTGAGAACGCATGGAGCTCGACGACCCCGACTGAGAGGGGGAGGACGCGAACGCGGACCATAAAGGGTTTTGTCCCGAGGAGGCGCCCGATAGACCGAACGACGGGGACCAACTGTTAAATCGCGGTGACCCGTCCTCGGCGGTCGGTGTCCCGATGAGCGAACCGTCTGCCGGGCCCGCCATCACCGGCGGTGCGCCGACTCCTGCTACCCCCCACCGATACCCCCGCCCTCACCTGAGTCGTCTGGGGCTCGGCCCCGGGAAGATGGCCCGACTGAAGCGGCTCCTCTACTCGCACGGCCCGGGGGGCGGCACGCTCTTGGTGCTGCCGATCGACCAGGGACTGGAGCACGGGCCGGTCGACTTCTTTCCCAATCCGGACGCGCTCGACCCCCAGTATCAGTACGACCTGGCCCGCGAGGGGAACTTCAGCGCGATCGCGCTGCATATCGGGCTTGCGGAGAAGTACTTCCACGAGTACGCGGGCGACGTTCCCCTCATCCTGAAACTCAACGGGAAGACCACCATCCCGGGCGATGCCCAGGCGTTTAGCCCTCTCACCGGCACCGTCGAGGACGCGGTGCGCCTCGGGGCGGATGCGGTGGGCTACACGATCTACGTAGGCTCGCCGGCGCAGGACCGGGACTTCCTCCAGTTCCTCGAGGTCCGCAAGGAGGCCCTGCGCCTCGGGATGCCCGTGGTCGTCTGGGCGTATCCGCGCGGTGAGGCCGTGGGGAAGAAGGGTGGCAAGGAGAGCCTCTACGCGGTCGATTACGCGGCGCGCGTTGCCCACGAACTCGGAGCGGACGTGGTGAAGCTGAACTACCCGGTCGCCTCGGAGAAGGACGCCGACAGCCCGCCGCCGTACAACACCCTCCGCCTCTCCCCGATGGAGGCGTTCCGCAAGGTGGTCCAGAGCGCGGGCCGGTCCCTCGTTCTGGTCTCGGGCGGCGAGAAGGTCGGCGACGAGGAACTCCTGCGGAAGGTACGCTCGTCGATGGATGCGGGCGCGACCGGAATCATCTTCGGTCGCAACCTCTGGCAGCGGCCGAAGGCGGACGCCCTGCGATTGACCCGGGAAATGCATGCGATCTTCCGGGAGTACGCCCAGGCGCCGTAGCCCGTCCGCCATCCGCCTCCTCATCGAGCTCACCGGGGAGGACCATCCGAAGGCGTGCACCGGCCGGCGGCTCCTTCGATGGCGACGGGCGAGACCGGCCGCCCTGACGGCCAGGGGGTCTCCGGGCCCGGTGATCTTGGACCCGTACGCCCCGACCCCCTTGTCGACCGCCGACGGAGAGGCGGCTGGGGACGGCGGACTGCTCATCGTGGACTGTTCCTGGAACCGGCTCTCCTCCCGGGGGACGTTCCCGGGCGACGAGGCCGGGAGACGGCGGCATGGGTCCCATCGTCGGCTCCCGATGCTGGTCGCCGCCAACCCGCAGCACTACGGTAGAGTCGCGCAGCTGACGACCGTCGAGGCGTTCAGCGCCGCCCTCTATGTCCTCGGCCGGGTCGCGGAGGCCGAACGCGTGATCGAGGGCTTTGCGGGCGGGCCGGAGTTCCTCACGATCAACCGGGAACGTCTCGAGAGGTATCGCGAGGCGGCCGGTCCGACCGAGGTCGTGGAGGCCGAGAAGGCGCTGTTCGGGAGCGCCTGAACCTTCGAGGGCCGGCGCGGGCTTTTCTCACGCTGGAAAGGGGTACGAGCGACCTTCGGTCGGAAGGTGCTCCACCTTCAAGGCCGCCACGGTGGAAAGAGGGGACTGGAGGGGAAGATGGGCGATGATCACGCCTCCGTACCGCTCATAGATGCGGGACGTGTGGAGCGTGAGGCAGCGCCCGCCGTAGAGCACTCGGCCCGTGATATCCGGGTCGTGACCGCGCAGCATGAGCGAGAGGCCGGTCTCCCGGAAGAACTGGTCGAGGTCGCGTTCCCCCCACGCCCGGGCGGCGCCGCGTCGAATCCGCGACGCGTCGCATTCGGCCCAGGTGATCTCCGCGAGACGTTCGTCGTCCGGTGAATCGAACGCCTTCGTCCAAGGGATCGGAAGCCGCCCGCGCGGGAATCCCGCGTGGGCAAGGTACGCCCCGTTCGTGGTGGTCACCGCGAGAGGTCCGCGCTCGAAGAGACCGAGCAGGCGGTCGTAGCGAGTAGAGTCCGGGCCCCAGAGCTCATCCACCTCGTCGGGGAGGTGATGGGGAACGGCGGGGATACGGCGGACCACCTCGTGATTTCCTTGGATCAGGGTCACGCGACCGGGGCGCTCGGCGACGAGCTCGAGCAAGTAGAGCCCGTTCGCTACGGAGCCGGCCCCGCAGTCGTCGGGCGGGCGGTCGACGTAGTCGCCGAGCCCTACCAGGCAGCGATTGCCCTCTCGGTACCTCCGGACGACCTCTTCCGTCGACCGCCAGTCGCCGTGGCTGTCCCCGAAGACGACCGCCTCCTCGGCACCCTCCTCCGGGAGCTCTACGAGCGCCGGTCGAACCGGTACCCGTTGCTCCAGGGCGTCGAGAAGATCGTCGGCCTGGGAGGGCGTAAGCGCGAGGAGCTCGGAGGGCGACCGGAACGACAGTGGTTCGGACATCTCCGGGTCCTCAGGGCAGCAGCGAAAGTGCGGGGGGCCGGAGTTCCCGGTGGCCGGCCTCATCGGCCGGCCGACCTTTTGAACCGGCGAATGCCCTAGGCAACAGGGTCCTAAGCCCTGCCTCGGTAGCCCCCCCGAACGATTCGGGCGGATTGGCCGAGCTGGAGCACCCCCGCACCGGAAGCGCGAGCGAACAGCGAGAGTAGCCCCGGCAGGAGTTTCGGCCGTCGGGGAATCCGACCTCCGCGGCGTTCGAACCTGCGTCGCGAGATCCAGAGTCTCGCATGATTGGCCACTACACCACGGGGCTACAACTCTGCCAGCTTCGGGCCGTTGATA
>CAZCNZ010000196.1:0-3299 GCA_964500245.1 uncultured Thermoplasmatales archaeon
GAGGGAGTCTATGCCGCTCTGCTCGGCCCCAGCTATGAGACTCCTGCGGAAATCGAATACCTTCGCCGCATTGGCGCCGACCTGGTTGGAATGTCCACCGTGGCCGAAGTGATCGCCGCGCGCCACATGGGAATCAATGTCCTTGCCATTTCCTGCGTCACGAATATGGCTGCGGGAATTCTTGATCAACCGCTTTCGCACGCCGAAGTGATGGAAACGGGCGAGCGTGTAAAGACCACATTTGAGTCCCTGCTGCGCGCGGTGCTGCCGCGCTTGTCGGAGAAACTCGACGGCTGACAGAAATCCCCCCGCGCAAGTCGAAATGCGGGTCCGGACCCGCGCGCGACTTTCTTCAGCTAGAACAGAAACTTCACGCCTAACTGGATCACGCGTGGCCCGCCGCCTCCCAGTCCGGGATTGGTCTGCGCCACGTCGGGAGTCTGGTTGATTACTCCGTCGTAGCACGGTTGCGCAGCACTGCACTGAAGGTTACCGAACTGATCGTAGCCTGGCATGATGTAGTGATCCGGAAGAGCAAAATTCGGGTGATTGAGAAGATTGAAGAACTCCACCCGGAACTGCAGGTTCAAGCGCTCGACAATCTGCGTATTTTTGCTGATCGAGAAATCCCAGTTGTGATAGCCGGGGCCGAAGATCGAATTCCGGCCGAGATCGCCGAAGGTCTCATCAGCAGGTTGACTGAATGCCAGCGGATTGAGATAACCCGTAAAGGGAGTCCAATGGGGCAGGATTGGATTCACCCCCGGCACTACGTTCGGACGCTGGTTGTAGTAGTAGCGCCCACTGTTGTCATAGGAATTGGCGATGGGAATCGGGCGGCCAGTTTGAACGGTGACAATCGTGTTCAACTGCCAGCCCGCACCAAGCCTTCTTAAGGCATGCCACGCTGGCAAGTCATAGTTGAGCGCCCCGGTCAATCGCTGGCGTGTGTCGAATGTCGAAGGGCCGTACTCGGCCGCTAGGTTGCCGGGATCCTGCGGGAATGCCGCTCCCGGCGCGAAGTCGATTCCGTCGGAAGCGTAGTCCAGAGACTTCGACCAGACATATCCCGCGAAACCCGAAAAGCGACGGGCGTTCTGGATGCGGGTGCTGACCTGCAGGGAATGGTAGTTCGAAGAACTCGAAGCCATCAGGGCATCGATGGCATAGAAGTTCGGGTTGGGGTAATTGCCGTTGGCATCCAGTTCATTCCAGTCGGTGAGCCGCACCAGTCGGGTGCCTTTACTGCCCACGTAGCCGACCTCCAGAGATGCGTTCGCACCCAGCTTTTGCTGCATATTCAGATTCCAGTTCTGGCTATAGGGCGAGCGGAACTTCTGCGGCGTTACAAACACGGGATACGGTCCACCTGCTGGATACGGTCCTGCGACCGGAGCGCTCATGATTGGTGCATTCGGCACTGGGTTAGTGCCATTAAAAGCTGTTTCGTCGTAAGTCATCGGCAGGACCGCTTTCGGCCCGATGGGGTTCGTGACCACTCCGGCCGACGTCGTGTAATTCGCGATGAGAATATCCTGCGGAACATAGTCGTAATAAATGCCGTAACCGGCATGGATCACCATGTCTTTCGCCACGTTCCATGCGAGGCCGATTCGCGGCGAAAAGTCATGGAGATCACGGTTATACAGGCCGTTGAGCCCGTCGGTGCCCACCATGGCCAGTTTCCCATCCCTGCCGAGGTTGGACAGTAAGCCGTTCTTCTCACTGAGCGGGCCGAAGTACTCCCAGCGCAGCCCCAGGTTCAGCGTGAGGTTGGAGGCAATCCTGTAATCGTCTTGCGCGAAGAGACTGAACCCGTTGTTGTAGGTGGTCCGGTGCGTGTCTCCCGTGTCCACAGCCTGGAACGAGCAACAGTCAGTGCTGTCGGCCTCACCTCCCAACAGGAAATCGGCCAGCGAATCGGCGACTTGATCGTATCCGGGTTGCCCGCAGGCGATTGCTCCGAGAGTAAGGCACACTCCTGAGGTGAACTGGAAAATTCCGCGCTCGAGGTTGTCATTAAAGTTGCTGATCTCAGCCCGCCGGAACTCACCGCCAAACTTGAGCGTATGTTTTCCGCGCAGCCAGGTAAAGTTGTCGAGAATCTGGTACGTGCCGCTGGTGCGCCCGCGGGGCACGCTGTATCCGATCGCACCCAGATTTTCGATTCCGGAGAAATCAAATTCAGGCAACCCAAGCTTGCCCGTGCCGAAGTTCAACCCGATCGACGCCGGGTTGAAGTTGGCATCGAGCGAACTGAAGGACGTTGTGTACCGGCTGTATCCGAACCGGACCTCATTGATCCTGCTCGAGCTCAGCGTGGAAAGAAAACTTACTGACACAACTTGCACGCGTGTAGGAGAGGTCTGCGCAAATTGCGGCAGCCGCGATCCAGTTCCATATCCACCCACCGATCCGAACGGAAATACCTGGTAGTTGCGCGCGAAGGCGTATCGTCCCGTCAACAATTCGGTGCCCGTGAAGTTGTGATCGAGCTTCGCGATCAGGTAATCGCCGTTGTTCGTATCGCGCGCTGCGTCAGGAATCTGTCCCGTGGTGCTAACTGGATAGAAGTCCAATACCTTCAAAAGAGCCGGATTGATCTTGGTGAGGTAGGGCTGATTTGTTGAAGGATTGATCGCGGCCAGCGCGCCTGCCTCCGCCTCCTGAATCTCAGTCGGCGTTGGCACCTGCAGGAGAAAGTCGCTCCCCACCCGCTCCCGCTGGCCTTCATACGCCCCAAAAAAGAAGGTCTTGTCTTTTACGATCGGACCTCCCAGCGAACCGCCGAAGTTGTTGTTCTGAAAAACCGACTTCTTGGGCTCAGTGTTGAAATAATTGCGGGCGTCGAGCCCGCTGTTGCGCAGGAATTCAAAGCCGGAGCCGTGCAGATGGTTCGTGCCTGACTTCGTGACAATGTTGACCACCGATCCGCTGTTGCGCCCATATTCCGCGCCAAACCCGGATTGGAGGTTGAACTCCTGGATCGCGTCAATCGGCAGCAGCGACGCCGGCGCGCCTCCGATACCCACCTGGTTCAGCGCGGAGTTGTTGAAGAAAGGATCGTTGTTGTCGGTACCGTCGAGCGTGTAATTATTCGACCGGTCACGGTTGCCATTTATATTAAATTGTCCGAATCCGGCCTCGGTGCCAGCCACCCCAGAAGGATCCACGGTTGCACCAGGAGTAAGCGCCACCAGCTTCCCGAAGTCGCGCCCATTCAGCGGCAACTCCGTCACCAGCCGCTGATCCACCACTTCGCCGAGCACATCCCGTGTCGTCTCCACCAGCGGCGCTTC
>CAZCNZ010000197.1:0-5517 GCA_964500245.1 uncultured Thermoplasmatales archaeon
GTCGGGGACCCCAAGAACCCGAACGGGGTGGTGCTCGGGCGGCCGGCGCCCTCCGCCGCGTGGGCCGAGATCGGGAGTCTCGAACCGGCGTCCCTCGCCGCACTTCAGGAACACTGGGTGCTGCCGGCCTGCCACCTGGTCGAGTTCGAGGTCCCACGGGCGGCCGCGGAGCGCGTGGTCCGCGAGCAGCTCGGCCTCGAGCACCTCGAGCTGCGGGGGCCGGAGGTCTTCTCGGACGCGTATCCCTTTCCGTCCGCTCCCGAGCTGGGGAACCACTGGGACATCATCTTCCTGTTCCGGGCCGACTGGCCCCACGGACGGGAGCTCCATTCCGCGGCGTTCAAGGAACTGAGGCTCATCGACACGCGGACGCTCGCCGCCCCGAACCTCGGCCGCGGTCACGGGGACATCCTGATCCTGGCCGGGTACCCGCTCGGCGCCCGGATGACCTGAACGGCGGGCGCGCGGGGCCCCGGTGCCCCGAAGTTCGGTTCCTTGCGCCTCGAACCGTTAAGCGCGGTCGGGGGGATGGGAGGGCATGGAATTCCGCAGCGAGTGCGGGCGATGCCACGTCGCCTTGGCGAAGGAAGCGAAGGCGTACATCTGCGCGAACGAGTGCACCTTCTGCCCGACCTGTTACCGCCGCCTCCGCATGAGGTGCCCGATCTGCTCCGCAGAGCTGGTTCGCCGGCCCCGGTCCGGGGCGATGCACGAGAGGAAAACCCCTCCGCTTCCGCCCGTCAATGACCGAGTCACGGTGCGCCGCGCCGGGCGGGCGGACCTCTCCGCGCTGGTCCCCCTGTTCGACGCGTATCGCCAGTTCTACGAGCAGCCGTCGGACGAAGCGGCCTCCGAGCGTTTCCTTTCCGAGCGGCTCCTCCGCGACGAGTCCATCGTCTTCCTGGCCGAGGAGGGGGGAGTCGCGGTCGGATTCCTGCAGCTCTACCCCCTATTCTCTTCGATCTCCCTTGGCCGGGTCTACCTCCTGAACGACCTCTTCGTTCCCCCCGCCGCCCGCCGCAAGGGGGTGGGCGCCCTTCTGCTCGAGGCCGCTCGCGCGTGGGGACAGGAGGAGGGGGCCCACTACCTCGAGCTCTCCACCGCGGTCGACAACCCGGCCCAACAGCTCTACGAGGCGCGCGGCTGGGTCCAGGACCGGGAGTTCCTGTACTACGAGCTTCCGCTCCGAACGTCGTCGGTCACGGAGTGACCGGCCCTCCCATCTCGCGGGCCCGCCGCTACGACGGGCGGAGGTGAAGCACCCTCCCTTCCCGCAGGGTGGCGCGCACTCGCGTGAACGCGAGAGGGTGGTCGAACGGGTCGGCGTCCAGGAGCACGAGGTCAGCGCGGGCACCGGGCGTGATGGTGCCGACCTCGTCGCCCACGCCGAACCGCTGGGCGGGCGCGGTCGTGAGGGAGCGGAGGATCTCGTTCGGGGAGAGGCCGCAGCCGGTGAGTCCCCGCAGTTCGTCGTCGACGGAGTGGTCGGTCATGTAGCCCACGTCCGTGCCGAACAGGATCGAGCCGCCGAGCGCGTGGAACCGACGGACAATCTCGTAGATCGGTTCGAGGTACGACCGACTCGTGCTCACGGTCCGCTCGAACATCTGGAGCGTGGGGATCATCGACATCCGTCGGTCGATCATCTCCCGGAGAAGCCCCTCGTCGACCCCCTGCGTCGTGTCCGGCGGATGGGCGAGGACATCGACCCCGGCGCGTAGGGCGATCCGGGCCCCTTCGAGATTGGACGGGTGGCTGTAGACCGGTAAGCCGCGTTCGTGCGCCGCCTCCACCGCAGCCCGCGCCACCGGCTCGGGCATCGGACGGACCTCCCCTCGCGCGACGTAGGAGCCGGTGAACAATTTGATGAGGTCCGCACCCCGCGCGATGTTCTGCTCGACCGCGCGTCGCGCCCGCCGAGGGCTCGCAGGGGTCGGGACCAAGGCCCGCAGCCAGAATGGGATCGTGCCGCGCAAGTAGTAGGGGATGCCCCTTGGCGGGTAGATGCCGGGCCCCGCCGTGTAGATGTGCGGCCCGAACGCTTCGTCGAGCTCGATCCGCCGTCGAATCTTCAGGGTGCATCGAGGGTCCGAACCGGTGTCGACCACCGTCGTGAACCCCCGGCTGGTGAAGATTTCGTGGAGGTGCGCCTCGAGAACGGGTTGCGCCTCGCGGCTCACACGACGCCACTTCGGCTCGGTGAAATGCACATGCGCGTTCCAGAACCCGGCGGTGAGCACCCGACCTTCGCCGGGGATGATACGGGTCTTCGGTGGAATGGCGACGGTCGGGCCCACCTCGCTGATCCGCCCGTTCCGGACAAGAACGGTCCCGGTGTCGATGGGCGGGAGGTCGGGAGACGGCAGGATCTTCGCCCCTCGGATGGCGATCAGCTCCGGGCCGGGGGATGCGTCCGCGTCGTCGTCAGACAGCGAGTTCGCTTCGGTCACGGTCGTCCGGGACGCTGAGCCCTCCGGCCTTTCACGAGGGGACCATCTATAGCCCTTCCCGGCTCGGAGACGTTCTGCGGTCCGGGGAGAGACCCCTCGTGATCAGCTCAACCACTGAGTGTTGAACAGGAGGCAGGAAGGCTCCGCGTCCCCCATCGCGTTGATGACGATTCCGTGCAGGTCCGTCGCGAACACCGAGACCGACGTGGGGACGACCAGCCAGATCTCGCTGTAGTTGTAGTACATCGCGGCCGTGATGTTCGTGTAGTCCACGGTGAGGTTGGTGGCGTTCGACTCCGCCGCCGCGGTATAGACGAGACTGTCGACGGTGTCGTTGTGGTAGCCGGCCATGCACATGTTGGCGCTGCCCGTGCTCACCGCGTCGTTCTGGGTCCAGTCGTCGGGGGAGACGTAGTCGGAGCTGTAGAACTCCTGGCCCATGTAGTACGGTCCGCCGTTCGCGTTGGTGGAGGATATGCAGTGCCCGGACGAGACGCTCTGCTCGACGTAGAGGTCCGGCAGTGAGATCGGGAGCGGGTTGACGGTGATCCCGATCGCCGATAGGTCGCTCTCAATGAACTCCGCGGTCTCCGCCCAACTCGAACCGATGTCGAGATACTCGTAGTTGATCGAGGTCCCCACGCAGGCATTGTGGGCGCACGGGGAGTCGGCGATCTCCTGCTTCGCGAGAGTGAGGTTGTACGGGTACGGCGGTAGGTTGGCGGGGTTGTAGTACGGGTAGGACGGCGGGACGGGGCCGACCCACTGCTGGGCGTAGCCGCCGAACGACTCCTGGATGATCTGCGTATAGTTGATGGCGTGGGCGATCGCCTCGCGGACGGAGAGGTTGTTGAACGGGAAGACGCTCTGGTTGAGGTAGACCCACCACGCCCCGGCCGCCACGCTCACCCCGAGCGGCATCGGCTCGACCACGAGGTTCGAGTATCCCTTCAGGCTGTTGATCGACGAGGGGCCGATGTAGTCGAACTCCGCACCCTGGACGGACCCGCTAACGAGCTGGCTGATCGTCACGTCGAGCGTCGGCTGGAAGCTGATGTCCACGGTCGTGTTGGCCGGCTGCAGGTTGTTGTTCCAAGGTTCGGCGGCGGCCGTAGCCTTGGCCCAGTAGTTCGGGTCGGGTACGAGAGTGTACCCGCCGCCTTCCACCGGGTTGTAGTCCTCGAGGAGGTACGGCCCCGTGCCGACGGTGTGCGTCGTGAGGTAATCGTTGACCTGGCCGACCTGCACTCCGCCGTTCGCGGTGACCCAGCTCGGGTCGACCGCCGAGAAATTGGGGCACGAGAGGGAGGCCAGGAAGTACGTGTAGTTGCTGTCGAGGTAGCCGTAGCCGAGATTGAGTTGGAGGGTGAGGGCGTTGATGACCTGGAAGGACTGGTAGGGCTCCTCCATGTCGGCAAGTGCGGTTGGGGAGGGGTTGGTGAAGTCCCAGGAGTTGAGGTCAGCGGCGAGGGAGTTGTTCGCCGCGTCGATGGCGGCGATGGGAGAGTAGTAGGAGAGGGGGTCCGTCGTGCTGAAATTGGTGGAGTAGAAGTTCTGCTCCATGATGAACTGCGGTCCCTGGATCAGGAGGAGGGAGCGGTAGAGGGAGTACCACTGGACGTAGGCGTTGTAGGGGTCACCGTTGGAGAAGTGGACCCCGGAGCGGAGGGTGAAGGTGTAGCTTTCGAAGCCGGTGAGGGGGTTGAAAGTGGTGGTCCAGTTCTTGGCGAGTATCGGACTGAAGGCGGTGGTGCTCGTCCCGTTGTACTGGACGAGTCCCTGGTAGACCTGCTGGACGGCCCCCCAGCCGGGCGAGGAGAAGGCGACCTGCGGGTCGAGCGAGTCGGGGAGTTCGGCCTGGTCGATGCAGATGGTCGTGGTCTCGCTCGATGAACAGGTGGCGGCCACGGAGGAGTGGCGGAGGGCGAAGTAGCCTCCGATGCCCGCTGCGATGAGGACCACCACCACGGCGATGACGATTATGTTTCGATGCCTCGGCTCCATCCATCCCACCCGAGAGCAGACCCCCGACACCATCCAGCCCGATATACTCGCGACTTCGGAAGCCAGCGGTCTGACACTTGTCCGACAGCGAGACGAAGCGGAAATCCCCCTCCGTCGGGGTCGTCCGGTAGCCCCCCGGGGGCCCTCGGCCGGCCCGGCGAATCACCTTCACGGACCGCCGGGCGAAAAGAACCTAATAGCCCACTGGAAGTCGAACGGCCGGAGATGGGAGTATTCCCACAAAGAGCGGCCACGTACTGCTGATTGGGTGTGGAGCGGTCGGTACCGTCATCGCGAGCCATCTGGTGCCGGACGCGCGCCTGCGCCGACTGACCCTGGCCGATGTGGACGAGCGGTTCGCGCGTACGGCCTCCGCTCGATTCCCCGGTTCGAGCAAGGTCTCCACCCGCGCGCTGGACGCTTCGGACCGCTCTGCTCTCGAGAAGGCGTTCGAAGGCGTCGAGGTCGTGGTCCAGGCGTCGCTGCCCCGCTTCAACGCGGGGATCCAGGCCGCGTGCCTCGCGACCGGGGCGAACTACATGGACCTCGCTACGGACTCGACCGACCCGTACGTCAACGACGGCGAATGGCGGGCTCACGGGCAGACCGCCCTTCTCGGAATGGGCGAGGACCCGGGGCTCTCCAACGTCATGGCCCGGCACTCCGCCGACGGGATGGACCACGTGGAGTCGATCCGCGTGCGCGATGGCGACACGGGGGCGAACCCGACGTGGCCGTTCCTGCCCGTCTTCAGCCCCGAGACGTTTCTCGAGGAAACCCTCCACGGCTCCCGTGTCTGGGAGCAGGGTCATTACCGGGACGTGCCGCCGTTCGGCGACGGTGAGGTATTCAACTTCCCGCCGCCCGTCGGCCCCCAGAAGGTCTACTCGGTCGACCACGAGGAAGTCGACAGCATGCCCCGCTACATCGGGAAGGGCGTGCAGTACGTCGACTTCAAGCTCGCCCTCGACGACACCGCCGTCCGCACCCTCCTCACGCTCCGGGACCTCCGCCTGCTCGAGCGCGGGACCCCCGAGGCTCCCGGCCCACTGCGCATGGTGTT
>CAZCNZ010000198.1:0-5158 GCA_964500245.1 uncultured Thermoplasmatales archaeon
ATCGCCCATGGCGGGTCTGGGCAGTCAAAGGAGGTTAAACCTCTTCGCTCAGCCTGGAGGGGCGCGGTCATTGGCCCTCGGTGATCCTTCCGAAGGAAAATCAAAGTTCAAGACGGAGAAATCTTCGACCAACACGTGCAACCACGCTTGCAAACACGGCTTCTAATCCGGACAGACCAGCCACCATCAATCGAGGCTTTCCGAAACCTCCACGCAGCTTTCCCCGGCTGACCGGAAGAAGGTCCGCGACCGGGAGAAGATGTACCTGACGCCCTTCCGAATCCAATCCATCCAGCGCATTCGGCGAGAGCTCGAGGGGGTCCGGGTCGAGACGGTTCGCACCAATCACTTTGGCATCGTTATCACACGGACAAAGCCGGTGGCCAACTTGATGCGAGAGTTCCTTGCCGGTCCTCCATCCCTAAAGGCTCGCTGAGTACCATTATAGGCGCCGGCCCAATCACTCTTGGAATCGCAGCCTCGGTCCGAAGGTTCGAGCGAGTCGTTGCAATCCTTCGAGGTCGAGACCCTAGCCGAGCCAGACGGTCTCCGGAAGTCCTCGAAAGTGTGGGTCCCCGGTGAGGATTCTGGAAGAGTGGGCTCGAGCGGTCGCGAGCACCAGCCCATCCGCAAGACCCGGAGGAGGAAGCCTCCCGGCTCTTGCTCGGGCTCGCAGCTCTTCCACGCCGTGGGATGCGCTTAGAGCGACTTCAGGATCAATCGGCACGATCTCAGACGCTTCCATAATCGCCTGAAGTTCGAGCAGCACGAGCTTGTCCCCGAATCCGTCTTGGTGACACTTCGAGGCCACTTCCGCGATTACAACGGATGGAGTGAGGCAGCGTTCTGCAGACCCGATGTTGGCCTCGGCTTGGCGGCCGACTTCACTGCCCCGGATCACCTCGAGCCAAGCGAAGGTGTCAATGGTCAGAAGCAAGACGATCGGCCTCCGTGTAAGGTGTGATCTGGCCCCGTCCACTGCCGAACATCCGGGCCAGCGCCTTGGACCGACGCTCTTGGATCAGGCGTCGGATCGTCGCCTCGGCCGTGTCGGTTCGAAACGTCTGCCGGAGCCGTTCGAGGTCCCGAAGCGTCTCCCGTGACACTCGGATCGAAGTATCCGCCGCGCTCATCTAACAGGTGCATGCACGCATGCATAATAAAGTCTCACATCGAGGCGGAATCTGGAAGGCGAGTCGCGGGTCACGTCCGAAAGGTGCAATCACTCTTGCACCCAGGCCTGCTGCCCTCTCCGGGTCGATAGCACGGTTCCAAGATTTCGGCGAGGATAGACCGTGATGCGCGGACCGTTCGAAAAGTGTTAGAGCGCGAGACGCTTCATCCAGGCGGACAATAACGCGGCCTAGAAGGGTCGGGCGTGATGTTCGATAGATCGTTCTGCCTCACTTTTGTCACTCTGTTCGTCATCGTGTCGTTGTCCGGCGCTGCATGGCCCGTTCTATCGAAGGTGCCGACTGCCCCGCGTGGCCAGCTCGCCTCGGAACCATTCTGGATGCCATCTCCTACATCGCCGTCCGCGAAGCCCGCCGCCCCCGACCCTAGCTCGAGAATCGGATTGGCCGGCGAGGTCAATGTCGGGCAATTGAGCTACAGTTCAGGTTACGATCCCGAGAACGGCTACGTCTATGTCGTGAGCCTGAACTCGTCGGGCGTTCAAGTGAGCGTGCTGCGAGGCACGACGAAACTTGCCGCGATTGACATATGGGGAGGGGTGGTCACGAACTCCCCCGGAGGACCTTGGTTTGCCGCTTCCACGGGCTACGTCTATGTCGCGGTCTGGCGGGTTTCGAGCGGATTGCTGAGCGTCATTAATGGG
Source organism: uncultured Thermoplasmatales archaeon (assembly GCA_964500245.1). GTDB lineage: Archaea > Thermoplasmatota > Thermoplasmata > Lutacidiplasmatales > UBA184 > Lutacidiplasma. The sequence goes on from CAZCNZ010000198.1 coordinate 1,838, forward strand.
ACCTCCCTTCTTGCCAACCTAACCATCGGCATGGGGACGAACTACGGTGTGTACGATGGTGCCGACGGCCTCCTCTACGTCGCGAACCAGCATTCCGAGAACGTGACAGTGGTGAGCGGGAGCAGAGTCGTCGCGACCCTTGACCTGGGGGCCGAGCCGACGTCCGACGGGTACGACCCCGCAACCGGCATCGCATATGTTTCGGACGACAACGGGACAGTCAGCGCGATTCGAGGGACTACTGTCGTCGCAACGATCACGGTGGGAAGCGACCCAGCCACTCCGCTCTCGGATACGCAGGACGGTTACGTGTATGTGCCGAACACGGGTTCCAGCACTGTTTCTGTGATCAACGGAACCCAGGTTATTGCGAACATCCCGGTGGCCGCCGGGACTGGGCCGGGGCTGTACGACCCGATCAACGGGTACCTCTACGTACCGGATGGCTCTGGCGGCGTCAGCGCGATTCTGGGAACCTCAGTCGCTGGTCACGTCGAGGTTTCCTCCTGGTTCCAGCCCGGCCTAGGGTTTGGAATGACCTACAGCCCGGGGAACGGATTCCTCTACGTTCCGGATTCGTCCGATGGGTTGCTTGACGTGGTGAATGGCACCGAATTAGTTGCGAGAGTGGCCGTCGCTCCGATCGGAGAGTTTGTCTCGTGGGGAATCGCCACCTACGATCCCTTCACGGGCTATGTCTACGTCGCGGCCTCGTCCGGAGGCCTTCACCGGACCGAGTCCAATGTCACCGTTGTCGACCGGACGACTCTCCTCGACACGTTGGTCGTGCCGGGCGGGTACATCGGTGTTCCGAGCTGTGATCCCGAAAACGGCCTGGTCTACGTGCCGAACCAGCTCTCCGGAATGTTGAGCGTGGTCAACGGAACGACCGTTCCGACCTATCCCGTATCCTTCCTTGCGAAAGGTCTCGCGTCCGGCGTTCCGTGGTCGATCACCCTGAACGGAACCACCGAATACTCTGACGTGCCGTCGATGACCCTCCTCGAACCAACCGGAGTCTACTCGTACACGGTGCAGGTGGGGAACGGTTACACCGTGAGTCCCACCAACGCCACCGTTTCGGTCGCGGAGGGTGTGCCAGCACAGATTCTCAATTTCACCGCCCCGCTCACCATCCTCGGCCTAGACCCGCTCACGTTTGCGGTTCTTGCTGTGGTTCTGGTCGCGGCGGCCACTGGGGTTGTTCTCGTAATTCGCCATCGACGGAGGAAGAGAGGCGGATCCTCCAAGGAATGAGCGGCCAAACACCGCACATTCTTGGACCGGCCGGGTGAGTGCAACCACTGTTGCACCCGACACACGGAGAGCGCTGATCATCTGCAGACAGGCGAAGCTCTCCTCTCAAATCCGGCCGCGAGAGGGAACCGCAGATATCCCCAACGGGGGCGACACTAGTCACTATAACCGCCCGGCCCGTGCCCGTCCCATGTCAGTCAGCTCACCAACGACTGGGCGTCCGGTCCTGCTCGTCGGCGCCACCGGCGACCTCGGGGGCCGCACTCTGCGGGCACTTCGGGCCCGCGGAAAGGTCGTCCGCGCCTTGGTCCGGCCGGGCAGTGATGTAAGTGGCCTGCCGAAGGAAGGGGTTGAGGTCGTCCGAGGGGACATGCTCGATCCACCGTCTCTGGATCGAGCGATGTCCGGCGTGAGCGCGGTGATTAGCTCGGCCATCGGGTACTCCCGACGGAAGAAGGGCGATTCGCTCCGGACCGACTTCGACGGAAACCACAATCTGGTGGACGCCGCGAAGAAGGCTGCGGTCCCCCGTTTCGTCCTTCTGAGCATTCTCGCATGCGACCAAGCGCCAGACGTCCCGCATTTCTGGGCGAAGAAGGTGACTGAGGATTACCTACAGCAACAGGGGGTTCCGTTCGTGGCCTTGCGTCCCGGGGCTTTCCTGGGCGCGCCGTCTGGCCGCTATCGTGAATGGATGCTTTCCGCGCTCCGGAAGGGCCAGGTCATGGGTATGACTCAGGGCAACGTGCGGATGACGTACATCGCTCCCGACGAAGTAGCCCGAGCCCTAGCCATGGCCGTTGACGAACCCCGGTCGTTGGGACTGCGCATTGACCTCGGGTCTGACCGCCCTCTATCGGGACCAGAGTTGACAGAACTAGTCGGACGCCTCCTGAATCGCCCGATGCGGACGCGCACGATGGGTGGTGGGGGAATGAAGATCGTGGCCCTGTTCAGCTCAGGCGCCCGGGGTATGATAGAGATGACTCGATTCTTCCAAACGGGAAAGTACGTGGCCGACACCCGCGTTCAAGGGGAGCTATTTGGACCCGTCCCAAGTGTCGAGGTCGCCGCCCGTGGAATGCTTGCGGACCTTGGTCTCCTCGCGCCAAAAGCCTCATCCTAGTACCTGGAAGCCACCCAGTCTACCACTCCTCCGAGGACAGGCCCAGGCGTCGGAACATTCCATCCCCACGGTTGAGCCGGGGGCGAACAACCTCGTAACCAAACGTTCCAGCCCAAGGTGATTCTGCTTGTTGTGTGCAACAACTCTTGCACCCAGCGGGTCATGCCGACGATTGCGCCGTGCGCCGTTTTGGTCACGTCCACTGCTCGAATGCGGTTGCCTATCTGAGAAGGGTTTCCGGTAGAAGACGCTGTGCGAAGTCACGTCTGTCGTCCGAGTCCGCCTCTGCGGGGCCGCCGTTTGCCTCCCCTGCGCATTCGGTTTGACGTTGTGGTTCCACGCACGGTTTCAACGAACGCCCTTGCGACCGCCCGAATCGCTTCCTCGGTCATCGGAGAGGAAGCGGTCGCCGGGGCGACTCCTACTCCGCCCTTTGTGTCGGAGCTAAGGTTGGCCGGCCTGTTGGAGGCAAGTCCGATTGTCGCAGTGCGTCTGTCAACCTCGCGTTCAATGAAGTCTCGAACATCGATTGGAGTGCCCGGCTCGCTCTTCGCCCCGTGCCGAAAGTAGACCTGCCCCCGATGAAACTCTGGTCGCGCCGCCTGATTCCTCGAATCGAGGTAGGCATCGTTGGTGAAAATCAGAGGAATATGCACCGAGCCTATGAACCATACAATGTGTAGCTTCCGCTTCCTTCTGATTTGCTCGAACCTGAATGCTGAGAAATGCTCCCCCGTGTACTTGTTCATTTGATCCGTCAGCCTGGCGGGATCAAGAGTCAGCAGCTCTGTCGGGGAGAATGTGGTGGAGATTCCGAATGAGTCGCAACCGAAAACAATCGCTCCACCGCCTGAATTAGCGAATGCCGCTACGTCTTTGACAATCTTGGACCACTCGGATTTCTTGTTCGGCCCGTTGGGATAGAATTCTTCCTTGAA
>CAZCNZ010000199.1:0-7284 GCA_964500245.1 uncultured Thermoplasmatales archaeon
CGTGACCCCAAGTATCTTATAGGAATCCCCGCTCGCGCGCGGCGCATGTACTATCTTGACCACCGCCGGGACGTCGTACGGATCCCGCCCCAGCGGCTCGGCCCCGACCTTGCGAACGTCCTGACCGAGCTCGCCCAGCAACAGTTCGAGGGGAAACTCGTGGACGGCCAGAGCGTCGCCGTCACGATCCGGGACGTGACCCCGGTCGGCGAGGGCCACATCATCCACGGCGACGGGGGTGTCTACCAGGAGGTCGAGTACGAGGCGCTCCTGTTCCGACCCGAGATCCAGGAAGTCGTCGAGGGGATGGTGGTCGAGATCCGGAAGTTCGGCGCGTTCGTCCGGTTCGGCCCGCTCGACGGGCTCCTCCATGTTTCGCAGATCATGGACGACCGGGTCAACATCGACGAGCACAACCAGCGGCTCGTCGGCATCGAGTCCAAGAAGGACCTCAAGGTCGGCTACAAGGTCCGGGCCCGCGTCGTCTCTCTCTCGCTCTCCGAGATCTCTCCCCGCGACAGCCGCATCGGCCTCACGATGCGCCAGCCGGCGCTCGGGCGGCTCGAGTGGATCCAAGAGGCGCACAAGAAGAGCGAGGGCGGGGCGAAGAAGGGAGGCGCGGCGCCCGGGAAGAAGGCGGCCGCAGCGAAGGCTGCGCCGAAGGCACCGGCGACCGCGAGCTGACCAACATGATCAACCTACGGGCGTGCAAGAGCTGCAATTCCATCACCGACCAGGCGAAATGCCCCCGGTGCGGCGGCGAGGTCTCCCGCGAGTGGCAGGGTTACCTCGTCGTCATCGACCCGGAGAAGTCGGAGATCGCTCGCAAGATGGGGATTCATGCCGCGGGCCGGTACGCGCTCCGCGTCAAGTGAGGAGCGGGCCTGGGCGGTCCCGGAGTCGCTGCGCGCGACCCTCGCGGAACGGTACGGCCCGGTCTACGCCGGGGTCGAGGCGGACCGGCGGCTCGTCGCGCTCGGGACGTTCGGCGCATGTGGAGACCGGGTGACCGCGCGCGCGATCGAACTCGAACATCCTCCGCTCGTCGGGATCGTGGATTACAAGACGCAACGGAACGAACCCGTAAACCCGGGGCTGTTCCGTTCGCTGGCGCGGCGCCGGCTCGTGCGCGTTTCGAACCCGCCCGGGCTCCTCACGGAACGTCTCCGCGCCGCCGTCCGCGACATGGTCGCGGCGGGCGGCGGGCTCATCGAAGTCGACGGCGAGGAGGACTTGGGGTCGCTCGCTCTCGTCGAATCGCTCCCCGCCGGGGCCACCGTTATATACGGCATCCCGGGTGCGGGGGTCTCCTTCGTCCGCGTGGACGCGGTGTCGAAGGAGCACGTGCGGCAACTTATCGCCCAAATGGAGCTGCGGAGAATCGACCGTGGAGATTAGGATCCTCGAAGACAAGGCGAACCCGCTCATGAAGCGCCACGAGCTGCGCTTCGAGGTCGCGCACGCGACGGCGGCGACACCGAGCCGCGACGCGGTCCGAGGGGAACTCTCGAAGCTCGTGAAGGCTCCAAAGGACCGTGTGGTCATCGAGCGGATGCACGCCCGCTACGGAACTGCGGTCACGCGCGGCGATGCGGTCGTTTACGAAACGGCGGAGGCCGCGAAGGCGATCGTTCGCAGCCACATCCTCGTACGCAACGCGCTCAAGGAGAAGCCGACCAAGGGTCCGGCTCCCGCCGCCGCGGAACCGGCGGCGCCCGCCGCGCCGCCCGCTGCCGCCCCAACTCCGCCCGAAAAGAAGGAGTGAGCGGCCACGTCCAAGGCGCGCGTTGGCCTCTACGAGGTCAAGGGAGATTCCCTTACCCGGACTCACAAGTCGTGTCCGAAGTGCGGGCCGGGCACCTTCCTCGCCGACCACAAGGACCGACGCTCCTGCGGGAAGTGCGGCTACTCGGAGTCGAAAGCTCCGCCCCCCTCTCGAGGGAAAGCCGGCAAGGCCTAGCCCGTCCGAGCCGGACCGCAATCCCGGCTCAGATCTCGGTTACGTGCGAAGGACCGTTACGTCCTCGGGTCTTGGGGGCGGGTGGTGCTTCCCTTTGCTCGTCGTGTCGTTCGTCGGGCTCCACCCGTGCCATCGCCGGAGCATCTTCACGCGGACCGGGAGGCGGGCCCCGCGGAACCGACGGCGGTAGAAGTCGAGCGTCATCACGTGCTCTTCGAACACCACCGACTCGTTGTACCCCCCGACCGCCTCGAACGCCTCGCGGCGCACGGCGGCGAAACCGGACATGAACAGCTTGTAGCGGAACACGCACGTCAGCACGTTCAGCATCGTACTCTCGGCCCGCATCATGAACGCGTTCACCCTCGGACCCGGCCAGTAGTGCTCGGCGATCGCGAAATGCCAGTCGCGGGTGACCCAGTCGTCCCAGTTCCAATCCGTGACCAGGTGGACGTCGTCATCCACGAACGTGAGGATCTCACCGGTGGCGACCGACGCACCAATGTTCTTCGCGTGGGCCGCGCCGCCGGGCGCCGTGACGACGATGAACTCGTGTCCCTTCGGGAGCATCGCCTGAATCCGACGAACGTTCTCGGCGTCGAATTGCCGCATCGGAGTGATGAACGAGATCGCGGGCCCCCCGTTGTTTCCCGCAGGTCGTTCCGCCATGGTTCGAACGCCAGTAAAGGGTCAACCGAAAAGTCTTCCGGGGTCCCCTCCCACCCGTTGTCCGACGGTCACGGCCTGCCCAAGATGCCCCGGCCAGGACGTGGTTTCGCCGATTTTACCGTGATCTCTCTCGGACGGCAGCGGTAAGAGTTCGACCGCCGTACCGGTTCCCGGGTCGCATGGCGGAGCCGGTCGGTCGAACCATGCTCGTCCTCAACGGGCGGGTGTACGAGGTCGTTCCGTCCCGTTCCACGTACCTGAGCGGTTCCGTCGAATGGTGGGGCGCCCTGACCCTCTGCGGAGCCCTCCTCCTGGGGCTCAGCCTGCTCGTAGGGCTCGGGGCGGGTACGGTGGGCGCCATCGGGGGAGTCGCCTGTTTCCTGGCCGCGGGGGTGCTCGCGGGTTCGGAGCGGTACGAGTTCGCCACCGCGGTTGGCGCCGCCGCGATCGTCTGGACGACCACGGGGATTTCCGTGTATCTCGGCACGGACCCCGCGCTCGGGGCATCCTCGGTCGTGCTCGGGACGCTCGGTGGGCTCGCCCTCGTCGCGGGGGGGACGATGACCCTAAGGGGCCGCGAGCGCGACTCCGTCCGGGTGCACGAGCAGGGACGCTGTTAATTGGGTCAGCCGTTCACGCGGAGATACCCGGAGCGGGCCCGTAGTATAGTATTGGGCGAATTAATTCGCCCCAAAGTACGGGCAGGCCCCGTCGGTCAGGCGCTCTACAGCCAACCAATGCCTCGTCAGAATCGCGTGAACTAGGTCACTCGCATTCTCTTCGCTGGTAGGCCGTGCTACGACGTCACATGATATAGAGTTGAGACAGTCCGCCAACAACCAGGACTGAAGCGATGACTGCGCGCAGGAAGCGCGCGGTCTGGACCGTTCCGGGTGCGGCCGCAGACCCACCCGGCAGTGCGGCGGAACGATTGAATCCGTTGCCATTGCACCGAATCTCCTCTGTCGTTATTGGACGTCGGGAGGGGGAGGTATGAGCGCCGGTAAGGCAACGGGGGGAAGGGGCGCGGTGAGAATGTGGGGCCGACGGAACAGAGAACTTCGGCTGAGGAAACGTCGATTGACCCCCGGAGTGGTTCTCCTCTCCCTCATGATGCTGCCCGGGCTTTCTCTGACGGCGTTAGCAGCACCGGCTAATGCTGACCCTCTGCATGTATGCACCGCGTGTCCGAACAATCCCTCCCTTTGTGAGCCGAACTGCGGAACCGGCGGCGGCGGTGGAGGGTGCCCCGTCGGCACCCTAACAGTCTCCGTAGCGGTAACAAACGTCAATCCCACGAACGCTACTATGACGATAACCTACTCTTCTGGGTCTAACCTCAATGTGACATGGGGAAACTCCACCAATTATGGACTCTGGGACAACACCACTAATGGGCCGTGGCCCTTCACGGTTTTCTTGAACTATCTCCAACCGAGCTGGACATATTACTACAAGGTGCAAGCCTACGAATCGTGTTGGACTGGAGCCACGTCAACGGGACATTGGACCACAGGAATAGAACCGTCAACAGTTCCTTTGACCGGCGTGGTGTACGACGTCAACGGAACATACGATCATTCGGGAAACGTTGCTGTCTACACCCAGTGTGCCGACAGCGGAATCGTCCCGCCCTCGGTCTGGTCTAAGGTATCATTTACCAATTCTCTTGGTCAGTACTCGATTCAGTCATGGCTCTACTCCGGCTACACCCCATACTATCCATGCCAAGGTTATGATGTTCAGGTTCTCAACTGGGTCGCATCGTACACCGGGGTGGGTACGAGCAATGTCTGGTTGAACCATTGGAACGAGTCGATCGTTGTTTGGGCTCCTCAAGTGGTGAACTTTGGACTACCCACAGCCATCACCACCTGGGTCCCGATGGCGGAGGCCTTTGTCCACAATCAGACAGCTAGGGCGATCGAGGCGGGCAACAGTTACTTCAAGAGCACGTACACCACCTACACAAACACCGGGCAGTACTACTACTCATCAGTAGGATGGAATAACGGGGGCACTTTCACTGCCAACCCGGACCAGAACATTATCGACTTGGGGCAGTTCAACACGACAGGCGATCTCCGGATGAATGCCATGGGAAACCGGACGCCGTATATCGACGCGATTCAATACTGGGGCAACCCGCTTCGCAGCAACGACGTGCCGACGTACGCATCGGACCCAGAGGCCCTATCCAACTTCAATCAGAACACATGCCAATTCTGGAAGCAGGCACGTCCACAGGGCAATTGGTGGAACGACAGCGTTAACATTTCAGGGACCGCAATCAACAAAGTGACTGCGGGGACATACCTAACGTTCGGGGTCGGTATAGGTATTGGATTGGATTTCGGTCTCACGGGCATCGGAATCGGCGTTGGTCCAGACATCAGCTTTGTGATTGTGCATGAGAGTTCCTCCATCACAGTGATTCAGAATTCCCAGTGGGCGTGGCAAATTCACTACACGTACCCTGGAACCCACTACTACTCAGTCTGTCTCGATAGCGGAGGACCTACTGATACCGTGGTGATGCATATTTGGGAGTCTGACTCTTGAAGCAGGGTCGAAACAGCAGAGTGCTGCGAACCTCTGCCCGGCCCCGGATCCAAAGTGGTGTGGCGAGATAGCTGCGTCAAGTCAATCAGGATGTGAGCGATGCGCCCCACCTCCTCTTCTGCCGCATCGATCGCCGTCGGGGTGGCGTTGGCCACAGTCCTGGTCCTCGTCATTGCGCCGCCGCACAGCGTATCCCCTGCACCAGGGGGAGAACCTCCGGGATACACGTTCGACCAAGCGGCCTCCCGAGCCTTGTCCCAAGCTGCAAACACGAGCGATGGCCCGTGGAGGCTCATCTCGGCCGCTGGCGTTGTGACTAACCAACCACTGATGCCAGAGGTGGTGACCTACCCTGCCGTCGCATGCCAGGACCTTACAGGACCCACGGTTTGGAACGGCTCGGGAATCCCGGTCTGGACGGGTTCCATGGCAGCAGGAATAGCTCCGTTCTGGGAGTTTCTTTTTGTCAACTATTCGAATGCCATCCTCCCTGTACAGACGGTCAACGAGTCGGTCGTTCTCGGGCCGCCTGTTCCGCTCAACACGCCGTGCGGCGAGGCGCTCTATCACCTCGATGGGACCAATCCGCCGTCAAATCTGCCAGCGATTGTCGCACCGTTTGATTCCAGCGTCGCCGGCTCGATAGCCTGGAACTACGAGGGTCGGCAGTTCACTGGGCAACAACCTCAGGTGGCAGAGTACTTCGGCCTCGGACCGACGGTCCTCTCGGGACTTCCGTGGGGACCGGGATGGGGAGTCAAGTACGGGGCGTGCGGGTTGAAAGGCTTCACCGGGGATCTCCCAGAGGCATCTGCCGGCATCACTAGCCCATCGGGTCCCCCGTCATTCCAAACAAATGGCACGGGCACCTGCACGTTCACGAGCTACACGGTTTCTTTCGGCCCGGCGAGCCGGTCTAGCGCACCTGAGAGCGGGGTGTTCGTCTCACTCCCGATCACGGTGAATTCACCCTATGTCAACAACTCTCTCGCGATCGAGTCGCTCGCAGCATGGATCATTGCGTTGGGGCTCACAAATGCCACAGGGGCGTCGCAGGCACTTAGTACCGTATCTTGCCTATCAGGGATTATCGGTCCAACGTCCTGCCGCGCAACAGGATTGGGGTGGTTCGCAGCACTAGCAAGCGATACCGGTTATTGGCTCGACCTGTTTGATTCCGGAGCGACAACTCCGACCTGGTTACATCCTAATGTAGATGTCCTGACGAATGACACGCTGGTCGTCTACCTGCCTGCTTCGATAGCGGCCGAATCTCTCACGCTCACGACTAACTCCGCTATTTCCTCTGTTCACGTCTCAGGATCTGCCACCGTGTAACAGGGACTTGCCGAGGTGCTCCCCCTCGCTACTCTCGCGGGGCGCGCCCGAGCCGGGCCGAGATGCTCGCGCGCCTGATGCGCGGTGACTCGCGTCGTACGTGGAGCGCTTCACAGTACGGGCGTCGATCAGGTCGTGATGCCCGTAGCGAGATTCGAAAAGTACTACGGGCCCAGTCAATTTGCCCCATAGTGCCTCGATTTGTGTCCCCTCACGATACGCCTGACGATCGCCTCGTTGCAACGCGTGGGGTCTAACGGCCATCGATTTCGAAATGCCGGCTCCTCTCGAGACTGCTTTCACAAGAGAGAATCGCCCGCCGGGCTTGTGCCTGGTCAGGCCCAAGCGTGAAGAGAGCCGAAAACTCATATGAGGCCCATAGTAGGCGTCTGACGTCCCCAGCGGGCCCGTAGTATAGCTTGGATATCACGGAGGCCTCCGGAGCCTCAAACCCGGGTTCGAATCCCGGCGGGCCCGTCCCCCTTTCTGCGGAGCTCGGAGGTCGGCCCGGGCGCTTTCCCGCGGCGATTTCGGCTTCCCAAGGGACTGGGTCGTGGTACGACGGACCCCGTGGTGCGGCCTGGCCTCTGCCGCTCCGCACACCGCCGTTCTCGGTCGCGAGTCGGCTAACAATGTTCAAGTAAGCGTGCTCGGGTCCGGGTGCCGCCTATGCCCGGGCAGAAGGAGAAGGCGGCCGACCTCCCCTCGGAAGGACCCGAGGGCGAGGAGCCGGTCCACCTCGTCGAGCGGATCGA
>CAZCNZ010000200.1:0-9413 GCA_964500245.1 uncultured Thermoplasmatales archaeon
GGTCCAGGCCACGGTGCTGGTCGACCGACCCGAACGCGACCCTCCGGTCTCGGGGTGGTCCGAGGGGGCGCACTGGAACGTCGCGCGATTCCGCCCCGGACCCCTCGGTGAAGAGGCCGCGGAGCGAATGGCCCGGACGACACCGGCGCCGGTCGAGCCCGGGCCGCATGCCGTGGTCCTCCGGGGGCCCGCGGTCTCGACGCTCCTCTCCTACCTCGCCTACCTCGGATTCGGCGGGAACGGCGAGGTCGAAGGGTGGAGCTGTCTTGCGCGAAAGCGCGGGAAGAAGGTCGCCCCGAGCACCTTCTCGCTCGTCGACGACGCTCGGGCGAAGGAGACGATCCCGAGTGCCATCGACTACGAGGGGACCTGGACGGAACGGACCCCGCTCGTCGACCGGGGGGTCGCCCGGGACGCGGTGACCGACCTCCTCACGTCCGGGCGTCTCCGGCGGAAGCTCACGGGTCACGCGCAGCCTCCGGAGGCACCGTTCGGCGACTATGGACCGGTGCCCGAGCACCTGGCCCTCGCCGCCGGGGACGCGAGCGAGGACGAGCTGATCCGTGAGACGCGCCGCGGGATCCTGGTCACCCGGTTCCACTACGTGATCCCGGTCGACCCGGCACGCGGAATCATCACGGGGATGACGCGCGACGGCTCGTACGTGATCGACCGGGGCGAGGTCGTCGGTCCCGCCCGCAACCTGCGATTCACCGAGAGCGTCCTGACGGCGATCGCCGGGACGACCCTCCTCGGAAAGGAACGGAGGACGTACGCGGGGGAGCGGCCCGGCGGCTCGGTGACCGCGCCCGCGATCGCGGTCCGCTCGTTCCGCTTCACCTCCGCCACGCTCTTCTAATCCCGACCCCTCGACGCGGCGTGACGCGAACGCTGCCCGTCGCGGTCCTGGTCTCGGGCGAGGGAACCACCCTCGAAGGCCTCGCCGAGCTCGCGGTCGGAGGACACCTACCGGTCCGGATCTGCCTCGTCGTGTCGGACCGCCCCAACATCCCGGCGATCGAGCGCGCCCGACGCCGCGGCATCCCCACGGTCGTGCTGCCGACCCGGGGAGTCGACCCGGTCGCCTGGTCGGACCGGCTGACGAAGGAGCTCGCGGACAAGGGCGTGGAACTTGTCGTTCTCGCCGGGTTCCTCTCGATCCTGCCACCCCGTTGGGTCGAGCAATGGCGGGGCCGGGCGATCAACATCCACCCGGCGCTGCTTCCCCGGCATGGGGGCCCCGGGATGTACGGGATGCGCGTGCACCGCGCCGTGCTCGCCGCCGGTGAACCGGAAACCGGCGCGACCGTTCACGTGGTGACGAACGAGGTCGACGGCGGTCCCACCGTCGCCCAGGAACGGATGGCCGTGATACCGGGGGATACCCCGGAGTCGCTGCGGGTGCGCCTCCACCCGATCGAGGTCGGCCTGCTCGCCGCCACCATCCGCCGGTTCGCCGACGGCGACCTCCCGCTCCCGTACTCGGGCCCGGGCCGAACCGCGCCCGGGGTTCAGGAACGACCGGACGCGCGGTAGCGAGCGCTCCGTCGGGCGACCGGTCGGGGCAAGAGCTCCGAGAGCGGTGTCGGACGGGCGGGCAGGTCGAACAGGAGCCGGTGCCGGGTGGTCTTAGGCGGGAAGGGCCGGCCCTCCTCGGCCCGCCGGACGACCTCGCTCTTCGCGATCGGCGGCCCCGCATGCCAGCGTTCGAGATGGACGAGCTCGCTCTCGTAGTCCAGGAGCCAGGCGGCGACCCGGTCGGCCCCGAGCCGCCGGAGCGCCTCGACCCGGTGGTGTCCGTTCAGGATCACCGAGGAGCCCCGGGCGACCCAGATCGGGTCGGAGAGCACTTGGGAGCGTCGAAGGTGGGCCATGAGGTCGAGGAGACTCGCCTCGTCGATCTGTTCGTGGCCTTTCAGGGTGGAGAGCCGGAGCAGGGCGAATTCTGCCCCGCTGGTCATGCCGCGGCCGCCCCCTTCGCCTCGACGATCGCCCGCCGGACGTAGACCCCGACCATGCGACGGCGGTAATCCGGGAGGAGGAAAGTGTTGTGGACCGGACGCACCGCGCGGGTGACCGCTTCCGCGAGGGCCCGGAGGCGGTCGTCCGAGAGGGTCTCCCCGAGGAGCGGGTCCGTGAGTTCATCGAACCGGCGAGGATACGGCTCGACCCCGCCGACCGCGAGGGAGAGACGGGTGACCCGATCGCCCTCCCAGGCCCCGGCGACCGCGACGCCGAGCTCCGGGAAGTCGAACGATGGTCGGACCCTCAGCTTGCGGTATCGTCCTCGGAGCCCCCGGCTTAGCGGGGGAAGGTGAACCGCCACCAGGAGTTCGCCCGGTTGCATCGTGAGCCTTCGGATCCCGTCGCCGTGCGCGTCGTAGAGCTCCGCGAGCGGTATCCGGCGGCGTCCGCTCGGGCCCGCGAGTTCGACCTCCGCTTGGAGGACGAGGAACGCCGGTGCGAGGTCCCCCGAGAACGTCGCGTAGCAGCGCTCCTTCTGAGGAACGACGTGGCAGCGGTCTCCGTCCGCTTTGAGACAAAAGCCGAGGCTCGCCCGCCAGAAGTAGCTCTGGTTGAAGAAGAAGCACCGGGTCTCGACCAGGAGGTTCCCGCCGACGGTGCCGCTCTCCCGGACGAGGGGCGTGGCCACCTCTCGGAGTGCGTCCGCGATCACCGGGTAGTTCGCGCCGAACGCCGCGTCCCGTTCGAGGACGCCGAGCCGCTCGGTGGCGCCGACCCGCTCGAGCGAGTGGCCGGCGAGCTCGCTCACCGCGTCGAGCGCGATCACGTGCGGGCGGAGGTTGAGGTGCATCTTGTAGTTCGGCAAGAGGTCGGTCCCGCCCGCGAGGAAATCGAACTGACCCTTCCATTGCTCGGCGAGTCGGACCGTCTCGTCGACGCTCTCGGGGCGGTGAAGTTCGAACGGGTCGAGATGCATTCCCTCACCCGCCCTTCCAGGACCGTCCCTCGAGACGGCGCTGGTCGATCCCCTTGAGGACCTTGTCCGGGGTGATCGGAAGGTCGGTGAACCGGACCCCGACGGCGTCGTAGAGCGCGTTCCCCACCGCCGGCAGCGTGGCGATCAGCGGGCCTTCGCCCGCCTCCTTCGCCCCGAACGGTCCTTCGGGGTCGTCCTCCCCGACCAAGAGGATCTCGACCTCGGGCATCTGCTGGGGCATGGGGATCTTGTACTCGAGTAGCGACGGGTTGAACAGTCGGGTTCCCCGGTAGTTCATCGATTCCCCCATCACTTGGCCGAGACCCATGTGGATCGAACCCTCGATCTGGCCCTCGACCGCGAGCCGGTTGAGCGGGCGGCCGCAGTCGAACGCGGCCCAGATCTTCGGGACTCGGTACTCTCCGGTTTCCCCGTCCACCTCGACCTCTGCGACGTACGCGGCGAACGAGTAGGCGGGTGCGGTCCCAGCCCGTGCTCCCTTGAAAGTGCCGCCCATCGGCGAGGAGTTGTACGACCCACTCGCGGTGAGCGCACCGGTCGTCTCCATCGCCCGGTGGAGGGCCTCGAGGAACGCGACGCCGTGCTCGGGATGGTCCCGTTCCTGGATCCGCTCGTGCACGACCTCGAGCGTTTCCGGTCTCCGGTCGAGCAAACCGGCCGCCGCGCGGACCAGTTTGGAACGGAGCTCCTCCGCGGCCGCGCGCGCGGCGTTGCCCATCATAAACGTGACACGGCTCGAGTACGAGCCGAGGTCGATCGGACTGACATCCGAATCCACCCGCTGGACATGGACGCGGGCGAGGTCGACGCCCACCACCTCGGCCACGATGGCGGCGAGCAGCGTGTTCGAACCCTGGCCGATGTCGGCCTGCATCGAGTGGACCGCGATCCCGCCGTCCATGTCGACCTTGAGATGAACGGTCGATTGGGGCATCTTGGGGGTGAAATGGATCGGACTGTTCGAACCCGAGATGTAGAACCCACAACCGAGCCCCACTCCGCGGCCGAAGGGAAGGCGGCGGAACTTCTGGTCCCAGCCGCTCTTCTCGCGCGCGGCCGAGAGGCACCGACGGAACGACGTCGACGTGATCCGGAATTCGTTCACCGTCTTCGAGTTCGGTGGGAGGGCGTTCCGGTCCCTTAGGTCGAACGGGTCGGTCCCCGACTGCTCCGCCAGCATGTCGAGCGCGACCTCCACCGAATAGCGGATGTTCGTCCCTCCGTGCGCCCTCATCGCGCCGGACGGGGGCTTCGTGGTGTACACTCGTCGGCCCCGGTACCGGAAGTTCGGGACCCGGTACGGTCCCATCGCCAACACTCCGTTGTAGTACGTGGTCACCGTGCCGAACGAGCTCCACGCCCCCCCGTCGATGAGGGCGTCGATGTCGTAGCCGACAATCTGGCCCGAAGCATTGAGCGCGATCCGGACCTCGTTCTGCGTCGGATGGCGCCCGTGGTTCGTGTAGAAGACGTCTTCCCGGTCGAACAGGATCTTTACCGGTCGGCCCGTCTCGAGCGAAAGTGCGGCGCAGACGATCTCGTGCGGGAGCGGGTCGGACTTTCCCCCGAATCCGCCGCCCACTTCGGGCTTGATCACGCGGATCCGGTGCATCGGGAGCCCCAGCACCTCGGAGAGCGCGCGGTGCAGGTAGTGCGGGACCTGCGTCGCGCTCCAGACGGTCAGCCGTCCGTCCGGCGTCGCCTCGGCGATCGTCACCAGCGGTTCCGTGAAGGCATGGGTGACGCCGGCGAAGTTCCCCCGGACCCGGACTTGGAACGCCGCTTGAGCGAATGCGGCGTCCACGTTCCCGAAGTGCTGCACCACCTCTTTCTGAATGTTCGACCCGAGGAGCCCGCGCGCATGGATGGGCTCGCTCACTTTGTCGACGCCCATGCGGGGGTCGGCGTACTCGGGAAGGGGCTCAAAGTCGACCCGGATGAGCGAGAGCGCCCGCTCGGCGGTCCGTTCGTCCATGGCAGCGACGGCAGCGATGATGTCGCCGATGTACCGCGCCTTGCCCACGGCGATCGCGGTCTCGTCGTGCGTGATCGGAAGGACCCCGAACGGGGTCGGATACTTCTCGCCGGTCAGGACGGCGAAAACCCCCGGAAGGGCTCGCGCGGCGCTGGTGTCGATCGACCGCAGCCGAGCATGCGGCCAGGGGCTCCGCAGAACGCGACCGACCAGCATCCCCGGGCGCTGGATATCGTCAGTGTATTCCGCCCGGCCGGTCACCTTGAGGGGACCTTCCACGTACGGGATCCGCCCTCCGAGAATGCGATACGGTCCGGGCGGAGGGGTCGCCATTAGGGCGACCCCCGCGAGGCCACTTCGATCGCCTCGACGATCTTGCGATACCCGGTACACCGACACAGATTCCCCGAGATCGCCCGCTCGATCTCGTCGCGACTCGGCCGAGGGTGGTCCCGGAGGAGTGCGGTCGCGGTGACGATGAACCCGGGGGTGCAGAATCCGCACTGGGTCGCCCCACGGTCGACGAACGCCTGCTGGATGGGAGATAGACCGCTTGCCGGAGTGATCCCTTCGATCGTGGTCACGTCGCGCCCATCGACGAGGCGGGCGAGCGTGAGGCAGCTCAATGTCGGGCGACCGTCCAGGAGGACCGCGCAACAGCCGCACGTGCCGAGGTCGCACCCGCGCTTCGTCCCGGTGAGGTTCAGGTCCTCGCGCACGAGGTCGAGCAGCACGCGCGGCCCCTCGCAGGCCACCTCGACCGGTTGCCCGTTGAGACGGAATCTAAGGAGGTCGGGGGACGGCATCTTGGTCCGGGGTCACCTGGGAGACCTCACGCTTCGAGGTACCTAAGGACGACGGGTGGAGTTCCCGGACGATCTCCGCGACGATGCTCACCGCGATCTCCGCCGGGGTCTGGGCGCCGAGAGGAAGGCCGACCGGCGAGCGGATTCTCGCGAGCGCTTCTCGGCTCACTCCCCGTTCCCGCAAGGTCGCGAACATGTGCTCGCGTTTCGAGACGCTGGCGATGAGCCCGATCGCGTTCGGGAAGCGGTCCAGAGCGAGTGCGAGCACCTCGAGGTCCTTGGCGGCGTCGTAGCCGAGCAGATAGAGATGCGTGAAGGAGGCCGGTTCGAACACGTCGAACA
The DNA here is from genome assembly GCA_964500245.1 of uncultured Thermoplasmatales archaeon. Classification (GTDB taxonomy): domain Archaea; phylum Thermoplasmatota; class Thermoplasmata; order Lutacidiplasmatales; family UBA184; genus Lutacidiplasma. The sequence continues at coordinate 6,086 of CAZCNZ010000200.1, forward strand.
GCTTCTCCGGCGCCACGACCTCGCGACGCTCCGCGGTGGGGAACCGCTCGAGCGCGACCCATTCGGGGCGGTCGTCCGCCACGCTGTAGTCGTATTCGAGGGTGGGCAGGATCTGCGCGAGCGCCTGGGCTACGTGGCCACCGCCCCAGAGCAAGAGGTTCGGGCGAGCCCCCACGTACTCGATGGCGATCTCGACGGACCCCCCGCAGAGGCTCGGGAGCCCGCCCGGCTTCCAGGCCTGGAGGTCGAAGTGGTGAAGGTCTCCCTCCTTCCGCTCGAAGGCGGTTCGGGCGAGCGCCTTCACCTCCTCCTCGAGCTGGGCCCCGCCGACCGTCCCGACGGTCGTGCCGTCGACGCGGATGATCATCGCGGCCCCGATCTTTCCCGGGACCGACCCCACGGTCTTCACAACGGTAGCGCGCACGAACGACTCGTGACCTTCGAGGAGACGGAGGGCTTCTCGGGTGAGCCGTCGGTCCATCAAAACTCCCGGCTGCGCGCCTCCCACTCCTCGAGCGCGGCACGGTACTCCTCCGGAGTGTCGACGTTCGCAACGACGCCAGGGTCGTTCACCGGGATCCGTCGAACCTGGACCCCGAACTCCGGAAGGAGGGATCGGAGGGGTGCGTCGTTCCGCAGGTCCAAGATATCCGCTCGGACGCTCGACCGCCAGACGACGGGGTGGCCGCCCCGGCCCTCATACGTCGGGATGAACCAGACCGCGAGCGCATCCTCCTCAGGTGCCCGCAGGAGGGTGTCCACGGTCGTTTCGGAAACGAACGGATGGTCGACCGGCCAGAACAGGATATCCCGGTCTTCGGGAATTGCTTCGAGCCCCGAGTGGATCGATGCGGTGCGGCCCTCGTACCACAGTTCGGAATCGACGAGGTCGACCGCGAGTCCGCGGAGCTCGTGCGCAATCGGGCCCCGGTGGGGACCCACCACGACGCTCACCGGGTCCAGGCCCCGGGAGAGGCACAGGTCAGCGATGTGGCGCACTGCCGGGCGGCCCCCCAAGTTCACGAGCGCTTTCGGGAGTCCGCCGAACCGGCTCGACTCCCCTCCGCTCAGCACCAACGCCGCCGTCGTCATTGTCGGAAAAGAAGAGCTGCCCGGTTCGGCCTACCTCGCCGGATTAGTTAAGGCCGCGCTCGAGGACGCACGGTCGCGTCGTTGGGCCGATGGCCGGGCGGCGATTTTCTCTCGCACGACTTTAAATACGCGGGCACGGTGGCCGCGCCGCCTCATGACTCATCCGAACGACGTACCCCCGTCCGCGCTCCTCCCCAAGCTCGCGGCGGAACTCCGCGCGCGCAAGGCCGTCACGCCACCGCCGTGGTCGACGTTCGCCAAGACAGGGGTGCACAAGCAGCGTGCACCGACTCAGACGGACTGGTGGTACCTTCGCAGTGCCTCGGTGCTCCGGAAGATCTACCTTCACGGGACCGTCGGGGTCGAGCGGCTCAGCGCCGAGTACGGTGGAAAGCGCGACCGGGGGAGTGCCCCGTACCACGCGCGCACCGGTTCCCGTTCCATACTCAGCGAGATCATCCACCAGCTCGAGAAAGCCGGCCTCGTCCAGCCGTACAAGACCAAGGGCCGCCGGGTGAGCCCCGAGGGGCAGAAGCTCCTCGATGGTCTGTCGCGCGACATCCTCAAGGCGATGGCCTCGGAGCGACCCGAACTGGCCAAGTACCTGTAGTGTGTTTTCCGGGTCCAAGGAGCGAACGGATGGCGTACGGGGAGGATTCCGAACTCGCCGAGCTTCGGCGTCGGCGGCTCCAGCAACTGCAGGAGATGCAGACCTCCGAGGCTGCGAACGCTCAGGCGTACGCGGCGCAGGAGGCCGAGCTCGCCCGACGCGATCAGGAGCGGACCGAAATCCTCCGTCGCATCCTGACCACCGAAGCCCGCGAGCGACTCGCTCGGATCCGACTCGCGAAGCCCGACGTGGCCTCCGCCGTGGAGCAGCAGCTCATCGCCCTCGCGGCGAGCGGCCGGATCCAGCGCGCGATCGACGACGCAACGCTGCGAGCCCTCCTCGAGCGGATCGCGCCCGAAAAACGCGAGATTAAGATCACGAGGCGCTGAACGGAGAAACTCATGGCGAACCGTAGGAAGAGCCTCGCTCGCAAGACCCGCCTGTTCCGCGTGGTGAAAGGAAACCGCCGGGTCCCCGCCTGGGTCATGCAGCGGACGAACCGCCGGGTCACTCGCCACCCGAAGCGGCACCTCTGGAAGCGCGGCCACCTCCATAAGTGAGCAAGGAGACGTAACCGAGGAGTGTCCTAATGCCCGCGAAGACCCCCACCCGCCATACCGAGGAACTCGAGCGAGAGTACGTCATCCCGCTGCGCCCGAGTCAGCACCAGCCGTCCCGCCGCCGCCGGGCGGGTCATGCCCTGGAGACCGTGCGCCGGTTCGTCGTGCGCCACATGAAGGGGAAGCCGGAGGACGTCTGGATCGACCCTCGGCTCAACGAGCACATCTGGGAGCGCGGCATCCAGCACATCCCGAGTCGAGTTCGGGTGAAAGCGATCCGTTTTGAGGACGGCCTCATCGAGGTCGACCTTCTCGAGACCGAGTAAGGTCGGTCGGGGGGGTCCCCTCGCGTGCCGGTCGGTCGGACCCTTTTGGCGGGGAGCCCCTATCTCGGGGTCTACCTGCGCGTCGGGGACGGTTTCGCGATCGCACCGGACGCAACTCCGCGGTCCGTCGAACGCGAACTCGCTCGGCTCCTCGACGTTCGCGTCGTGCGCACCACGGTGCTCGACTGCGAAGTCGTGGGGGCGCTCGTCGCCGGGAATTCGAAGGGGCTGGTCGTGGGCGGAGAGGTCGACCCCGAGGAACGCCGGCTCCTCGAGTCGGTGGCGCCGCTCTCCGTGGTCGCCCATCGGCAGAACGCCATGGGCAACAACATCCTCGTGAACGACTCGGGGGCGCTCGTCCACCCGGAGTTCTCGGACGACGCGGTCGCGGCCCTCCGTCGCGCCCTCGGCGTGCCGGCGGAACGCGGTACGATCGCGGGCCTCGGAACCGTCGGCATGGCCGGGGTCGCCACCAACCGGGGTGTTATCCTTCACCCGCGGGCCACGGAGAAGGAAGCGGCCCACATCGGGACCCTCCTCGGTGTTCCGGTGCACCGGTCCACGGCGAACTTCGGGGTGCCGATCGTCGGTGCCTGCGTGGTCGCGAACTCTCGGGGCCTGCTCGTCGGCCGCCCGACCACTCCGGTCGAGGTGGTCCACCTGCAGGAAGGACTCAGCATCTTCGATTAGCTGGACCCGGGCCCGGGGCCCCGAAGCGGGGCCGGTTACGTTCCGCGCTT